>CADCPL010000209.1 GCA_902803305.1 uncultured Lachnospiraceae bacterium | reverse complement strand
TACGGGGATGTGTGACGGAGCGTTTCTGACTGAAGAAGATACTTATGACGCAATGGTTCTCAAGGACTATTTCGTAAATGAGCTACAGATGATGGATAACGTCACCGTGTTGACAGGAATAAGGCTCGATTCGATCGTCAGGGACAATGATCAGTATCGTATCAACTATCATGATACTAAGAGGCAGATGGCAGTAAGTGCACCTTTTGTTATAAATGCTACGTATGCCTCTACCAATCAGATTCTCGGAATGGCTGGCATGGAGCCGTTTGACATCAAATACGAGTTATGCGAGATCATCCTGTGTACGGCAGGAGAAAAACTGAAGAACGTGGGGATCACCGTAATGGACGGTCCTTTTTTTTCGATCATGCCATTTGGAAAGACAGGCTGTCATTCGCTGACATCTGTGACGTTTACTCCGCATCTGACCAGTTTTGACCGGCTGCCGCGATTCAGTTGTCAAAATGATAATGAATGCTCCCCGGAGCATCTCGGAAATTGTAATAATTGTAAAGATCATCCCGAGAGTGCCTGGCCATATATGAGCAGACTGGCCCGTAAGTATATGCGCCCCGATCTGTCTTTTGAATATGAAAAATCACTGTACTCAATGAAGCCTATATTGAAATCTTCCGAAATCGATGATTCGAGGCCGACAGTAATCAGGACGGATTCGGATAGTCCGAAGTTTATATCTGTTCTTTCCGGCAAGATAAATACAGTATACGATCTGGATCAATACATATGATGAATGAACCAAAGCTCAATATTTTGTTCCCCGTATTAAATGAAAAGCTAAGGCTTGAGCGTGGGATCGATAAGTGTGTTAAATACTTGAGAAAACTCTCCTCAACGGAAGGTACGGTCCTGGAACCCGGAACGTATCGGTTGACTATAGTCGATAACGGATCGGATGATGAGACACCCCGGATAGGAAGAATGCTGGAGGAAAAATACGAAGAGGTTGAGTATATCCGCATCGAGGAACGGGGAGTAGGTATAGCGTTTAAGACCGGAGTGGCTCACAGCAATGCCCGGATCATCGGATATATGGATATAGACCTGTCCACGGATCTGAAATATCTTGAGTATACAATACGGATGTTTGACGAAAAGCCCTATGTAAAGTATGTCAATGCATCAAGATTCCACAAAGATTCAAAAATAAGCGGAAGAAAATGGTACAGAAAGATCACCTCTGCAGGTTTGCTCGTTCTGCTTAAGATCATATTTCGAATGAGATGCACGGATGCTATTTGCGGATTTACATTTATGAGAAAAGATGTGGCAGATCGACTGATCGGGCGTTGCAGCGACGAAAAGGGATGGTTTTTTATGATAGAACTGTTGCTTCGCGCAGAGAGAGAAGGTATCGGTATCATCGATATGCCTGTTGAATGGAAAGAAGATTACGATACCACGGTCAGTATCAAAAAGACCATACGAAATTATATCGTGAACATTGTGAGATTAAAGAAAACATTTATCAAAGAGAAGCGGGGACGGTAGGGTGTTAAAGAGAATAGATCTTTCCAGAGATTATATCAGGCATAAAAAGGAATATGAGGAAGCCATAGAGGCGGTATGTAAGGAAACTGCTTTTTCCGGAGGGAAATATGCGGACAGGTTCGACAGGGAATTTGCCGAATATATCGGAGTAAAGGCGGCAAGCGGAGTGAACAACGGAACATCCGCGCTTCATTTGGCCATGAATGCTCTTGGGGTTGGTGAAGGTGATGAAGTTATCGTACCCGCCAATACATATATAGCGACTGCATGGGCTGTTGTGTATACCGGAGCAACCCCTGTATTTGCTGATTGCTGTGAAGATACCTGGGAAATAGATGCAGAAGATGTTTCAAGAAAGATATCACCCCAGACCAAAGGGATAATAGGAGTACATCTGTATGGTCAGCCTTTTGATTTTGACGCGATAAAGAAAACAGCTGACAGTAACAGACTTTTTGTAGTTGAGGATTGTGCGCAGGCACATGGAGCTCTTTATAACGGGAAAATGGTGGGCGGACTTGGAGAGATGGGCTGCTTTTCGTTCTATCCGGGTAAGAACCTTTATGCCTTTGGAGAGGGAGGAAGTGTAACTTCAAACAATACCGGATATATCGATATGATAAATGTAATGAAAAATCAAGGATGCAGAACCCGGTATTATCATGAAGTGATAGGATATAATATGAGACTTGAAGGACTGCAGGGAGCTGTTCTTTCAGTCGGTCTCAGACATCTTGACGAATGGACTGCAAGACGTCGAGCTATTGGTCACAGATATCTCAGTGAAATACATAATGATCGTTTTGATATGCAATCTCATCCGTCGAACACAGATCCGGTATTTCATCTGTTTGAGACAAAAGTCCCGGATCCTGAAGATTTTCTGCAATACATGAGCCGTCACGAGGTTGAATGTAACAGGCATTATCCTGTTCCCTGTCATCTTCAGAAGGCTTTTGATTATCTTGGATATAAAAAAGGAGACTGCCCCAATGCCGAACACCTGGCGGAACATTGTGTCACATTGCCACTGTTTCCGGAGATGACGGATGAAGAGGTCGATATTGTCATTGACCTGTGCAATAAATACGGCGAAATCTGATGTTGAAAAACACTATTCTGTAGGGTATTATTTGATATATGAGTTTTATGATCGATACAAACGAACTGCAGGGATTGCAGGATGTTTATGCGCAGGTTGCGAACCTGTTTATTTTTTGTGTGGATGAGACAGGAAAGCGCGTTACCGAGATGTCCGGAAATCCCGAAGAGATAGGCCGTGTTGTATCGCTCCTTGATGAAATGCAGATCAGGGCCGCGATCAACAGGGTTTTGTTTGATTCGGTCGAAGAACAGGTCATTGAGAATACGGAATATCCGAATCTGAAGATCGCTACGATCGGAGTAAGGGTAGGAGGAGTTCCGTCTTTTGCGTGGTTCATAGCCGGTGTCATGCCGGATGAAGGCGGCGAGAACGATATAACCAACTTCGAGAGCACGATCCCTTTGTACAAGTTCAATTCATCCGTTGATCTGATCCGTGAGGTTTCCAAGAGGATCTACGGAGAGTCGTACGTTGCCGCGGAAGCGGTGGCCGATGCCAAGCGTGCCATGTCCGGTGCGGAAGAGATGCAGAAAGCGCTCAAGCGTTCGGAAGCCATGACAGGGGTTGTATCGCAGCTCGGATCTGACGAGTCGTTTGAAGTTATCGCCAACAGAGTCCTTGATTATACCGGAAAGTATTCGGAAATATCTCATGCGTACGTGCTTCGCCCCAAAAGGGACGGGAACGGCATCGAGATCATCGGAAGCTTTATAGCTCCCGGAGAATCGCCGCTCGATCCGGTCATAGATATCATGTCCAGGTCTTTTCTTTCGCAGATCGGTGATCAGACAAAGATAATCTCATATCGCACGAGGATTGAAGAGAAGAACCGTGACTGGCTTGATTCCATCGGTATATCGGCAGCGGTCGCGATCCCGATCGCAATAAACGGCAAGACGGCCATGTATGCGTTCTATCTGGATAACAAGATAGGCAGAGAATGGGGCATGGACGAGGTCAAGTTCTTCGGAGATGCGACAAAAGTCATTCAGTCAAGTGCCACAAACCGTATCCAGCGTAATTCCATCACAAGTTCATATAAATCACTCGAGACGATACTTGATAACGTCGGCTCGGTTATTTACGTGCGCGACATAAGCAGCTCCAGCATCGTATATGTCAACAGGATGTGTAAGAACACATTCGAGCAGGAGATCATGAGTGGATCCATTGTGGGATTGTTTGAAGAGGGGTCTCGCTATAATACGGCGTCAAGCTACCGTGAGGTCAATTACAAAGAGAAAAACCGCTGGTATGATGTTACATCGACCAACATGACATGGGTGGACGGGCGTAAGGTCGTGCTGTATGCCATCATAGATGTTACCGAAAAGAAGCAGTATCAGAGGAAGATAGAGCAGCAGGCGAACAATGATTTCCTTACAGGTCTCTATAATCGTATGTGCTGTGAAAGAGACCTTCTGCGTATCGTTGATGAAGCTAAGGAGAGCGGTGGCAAGGGCGCCGTTATCTACCTTGATCTGGATGATTTCAAGCATATAAATGACGGTCTGGGTCATCAGTATGGTGACGTTCTTCTTAAGGCGATATCCAACAGCCTTTCGCGTATCAACGGTGTTGAGAATACATGTTACCGTATGGGTGGTGATGAGTTCGTAATACTCGTTCCGCACACAAGCTATGACAGATTTGAAGAGATAATAGAAAATATAAGAGTTGTGTTCAATAAGCCGTGGTTCCTTAAGGGCGCGGATTACTACTGCACGTCGAGTATCGGTATAGTTACGTTCCCTGATGAAGGTGAGACCGTACAGGATCTGATCCGAAAGGCCGATATCGCCATGTATACGGCCAAGAAATCGGGTAAGAACAAAATGGCACACTATACGGAATCGTCCGATTCCGAAGCCTATAAGAGGCTTGATATGGAAAAGAGTATGCGTGCCGCAACGGCTACTGATTATGATCAGTTCGAGGTTTACTTCCAGCCTATCGTTGATATAACAAAGCCCGGTAATCCCTGTACGGGTGCCGAGGC
>CADCPL010000208.1 GCA_902803305.1 uncultured Lachnospiraceae bacterium | reverse complement strand
TCAATGATACATTATCTTGTAGTTTTTTGCAACGGATTTATTTTCTTACCTGACCACTGCCGTAAACCTTGTATTTATATGATGTAAGCTCGCGAAGTCCCATGGGACCTCTTGCATGAAGCTTCTGTGTACTGATCCCGATCTCCGCACCAAAGCCGAATTCGAATCCGTCCGTGAACCTCGTGCTGGCATTTACATATACACAGGCACTGTCCACTCCGTTTAAGAATCTCTCGGCGTTTTCCGCATTGTTTGTTATGATCGCTTCCGAATGATGTGTCGTATATTTATTGATGTGCCGGATCGCTTCATCAACATCCGATACGATCTGAAGTGAGATCACCGGCCCGAGGAACTCGGTCCCATAGTCTTCTTCCGTTGCAGGCTTCATATCACCTGCAGATCCGGGAGCGAGCGTAAAAGCCTTCTGTCCCGCGCGTATCTCAATATCCTTTGCCTTAAGGCTTTTGCATATGGCAGGTATTGCGGTTCCCGCTATATTCTCATGTATGAGGAGCGATTCACAGGCATTGCACACGCCCATTCTCTGTGTCTTTGCATTAAATATTATGTTAACCGCCATGTCGATATCGGCTGTCTCATCCACGAAGATATGGCAGTTTCCGGTACCTGTCTCGATCACGGGTATGGTGGAATTCTCAACGACATTCCTGATAAGTCCGGCACCTCCGCGAGGTACCAGAAGATCGATATACTTATCGAGCTTCATCATCTGCCCCGCAACATCCCTTGAAGTATCCGTTACAAGCTGAACGGCATCAGGAGTTATGTCAACCTTCTCGAGCGCTTTTCTTATCACATCTACTATCGCGATATTTGAACATATCGCATCGCTTCCTCCGCGCAGTATGACCGCATTACCCGTGGCAAAGCAGAGGGAGAAAGCATCGCTCGTGACATTAGGTCTTGATTCGTATATTATCCCGATGACCCCCATCGGAACTCTGACCTTTTGTATCTTAAGACCGTTCGGACGCTCAAATTCTTCGAGTATCTGCCCTGTCGGATCGTCAAGATCTGCTATCTGTCTGACCGACAGCGCCATATCTTTTATCCGTTTTTCATCAAGTCTGAGGCGGTCGATCATTGCCGCACTTGTTCCGCCACTCTCTGCTTTTTCAACATCCCTTTTATTCTCGGCTATTATGATATCCGCATTTTCCTCAAGCGCATCTGCTGCGGCAAGAAGTCCTTTCTGCTTCTCTTCATGCGAAAAAGACTGCAGTATATACGCTGCGGTCTTCGCTCTTTTACCTGTATCGATAAGATCGAATCTATTCTCCTTCATTTGTTTCCTCATCCTCATCTGCTGTTTTGTGTACAAGCTCGGGCGGCAGATACTTAATAAGCATCTGACATATGGACTGTTCCGTTATCGGCTTTGCGATAAAGTCCGAAAAACCCTGTCTCAGATAAAAATCTCTTGCATCACTCAGAGCATTGGCGGTAAGCATGATGACCGGTGCATCCTTACTCTTGTTGTCGAGCATCTGCATTCTCTTAAGTGTTTCAACTCCATCCATTCCCGGCATTCTGTGATCGAGGAAGATCACGTCAAAGTGTTCGCGAATGACATAATCAAGACACTCGTCTCCGCTTATTCCGGTCGTTATCTGAGCCTTCGTATCACGAAGGAGCGCCTTGGCAACAATAAGGTTTGTCTTACTGTCATCTATTACGAGAACTCTTGCATCCGGACATTCGAATCCAATCCCGACATGCTGTCTTATGACGCCGCGCTTCTCGATGGCTCCTATCGTCTCCCCTCTCCTTGATCGGATGAACTGAGGGATTATAACGGTAAATACCGAACCTTTTCCGTATTCGGAGTACACCTTGATCTCACCGCCCATAAGGTCTACCAGGCGCTTTGTGATGTTCATTCCAAGTCCGGTACCCTCAACCGATCTGTTCAGTCTCTCATCGAGACGGACAAACAGTTCAAACATCTTGTCGATCTCTCCCTTTTTGATACCTATTCCGGTATCCTCGACGGAAAAAATCAGGTTACCCTTTTCCTCGGACATATTCTCGAATCTTGCACGAAGTGTCACGCTTCCTTCTCTTGTGTACTTGAACGCATTCGACAGGATATTGGTTGCGACCTGCCTGATCCTGAGTGCGTCTCCATACAGTATCGCGGGAATATCACCGGCGATATCCGTCTTGAATTCAAGCTTTTTCTCATCACCCTTATGCTCGAATACCATGATGATATCCCTGAAGAGATCATCCACTCTGTATTCGACGTTCGACAGCGTGACCTTTCCCGATTCGATCTTGGAAAAATCAAGTATGCCGTTTATAAGGTCAAGCAGCTGATCTGCGGCGTTTTGGATGTTGCTGGCGTACTCAAGAAGCTTCGGCTCATCATAGTCCCGCATGATGACCTCACTCATGCCCTGTACGACATTGATAGGGGTACGGATCTCATGCGATACGTTTGCCAGAAAATCGGACTTTGCCTTGTTCGCGGCATCCGCGGCGATACGCAGTTCATTCATCTTCTTTATCTGCTGTTTGGCATCCGTGATATCAAAGAATATGATCGAATAACCGATAAAGTTTGACTCTATCCCGCTCCTTGCGTACAGATCATTGATATGAACGTCATAGTATCTTCCGTCTATCTCAACTTCATTGTTGTCTTTATTGTCAAACAGTTCATAGAACTTTTCATTCGGGACAAGTTCTCCATACGACGTCTTGGCAAGCTCCGGGAACAGATTGAAGGCCGCCCGGTTAGCCTCCTGATAGCCGCGTCTGTAATCAAGAACGACTATGGCATCTTCCAGATCTGTAAGGATGTTCTCATGTGCAGTCTCTACAACATCAAACACACGCCTGAATATGAGGTTCGCGCAGAATATCAGTATACCTACAGCTCCTCCGAGAGGTGCAGGATCATACCCTTCGAACATGTCGCAGACACCGGCTATGTAGAAAAGAAGGGGCACTGCGTTGCTGACGATCAAAAGCCTGTAATTGATCTTCATATTGGGGTCGCTCGTCCTGATCGCAAACACGGCTGCGACCACGACTCCGCCCACGATCTCCGCATATATCGTTACCATGAAGATGATATACAGGAATCCTTTTGTAAGTACAACGTGAGGAAATACACCGGAATACACGAAAGCGACTCCGGAATAATAGAACGGAACATACTCATAACACCATACGCTTGCAAGGACCAGAATATCAATGACAAGTATCGCTATCTTGATCCAGCGTACAACCATGACTCTGCAATATCTGAACACGAAGAGCATCGACATAGTGGCTATGAACGCGGTTCCTATATACTCGAGCTTGAGTGCGATCATGACCTCATCAAGGTTATTGCTCGTCATCTCGAGAAGATAACCCGCATTCTGGATGAACGCACAAAAACAGCCGACCATTATCAGCTTGGTAACTTCCGTTCCCTTCTGAATGATCAGTACGGCTGCACTGAGAAGACAGAACAGCACCGCTATGATCTGTAAAGTTAATAATACGTGGTACATTTGCGGTTCCTATTGCATATTTATCATTTGTCATGATCACTTCGTGATCATGACATAGAGCAGACCATAAGCCGGGTTCTGTACGGGATGATCCCGTGACAATCATCTATCTAGGATCGCCGTTACCGACGACCTCAAGCGACCTACCCGAAGCACGGCGGGCAACCGTATCGCTTCTTCTTGGTCTTGCTTCGGATGGGGTTTACACTGCCCCGC
>CADCPL010000207.1 GCA_902803305.1 uncultured Lachnospiraceae bacterium | reverse complement strand
GTTTGACATACCGGCCAACTTCAATCTTCCGTATATGTCAACGAACCCTTCCGAGTTCTGGTCGAGATGGCACATAAGCCTTTCATCGTGGCTTCGTGAATACGTATACATCCCTCTTGGCGGCAACCGCAAAGGAAATGTGCGGACATATATCAATATCATGCTCGTTATGATAATTAGCGGCATGTGGCACGGGTCAACGATAAACTTCCTGATCTGGGGTATGCTGCACGGCATAGGGCAGCTTATCCATCGCCTGATCTTCGGCAACAAAAAAGATGCACAGGCATCAAAAGCCTGGCGCATCCCTTCCATGATACTTAATTTCTTATTTATCAATTTCCTTTGGATACCGTTTCGTGCATCAACTCTGTCCGATACGCTGACCATCATCAAAAGGATAGTTACGTTTGCGGAAGGCGCGGCATATTATTATGTGTACACATTCATATTCGGTATCCTGCTTCTTGTCGTTCAGTTCATCGGAGCAAGATTTAATAACGGAAACGATCCGATAAAGCCTCTTCCGTTTGATAAGATGTACGCACGGATCATCTTCTGCGCTCTTATCATCGCAACGGCAATGTTCGCGTATTTCGGAAACGGAGCGTTCATTTACTCACAGTTCTAGTCAGGCTCCTTCGTATATTATCGCCGATTCGACATCATACTTTGACAGTCTGTCGCGGCCTTTAAGCCCCGCAAGCTCCATAAGAAAGCATATCTTAACGACGGTCCCGCCAAGCTGCTCGACAAGATCCGCTATTGCTTCAACCGTTCCGCCCGTTGCGATCAGATCATCGATGATAACGACCTTCTGACCTTTCCTGATCGAATCCGAATGAAGCTGGATCGTGGCAGTCCCATACTCAAGTTCATAATCCTTGGATACAGTCCGGCGCGGAAGCTTTCCGGGTTTTCTTGCCGGAACAAACGGCTTATGAAACAGATAAGAAAGCGCCGCCCCGAAGATGAAGCCTCTTGCCTCAGCTCCGACTATGACATCAAAGTCCAGTCCTTCCAGCATTTCCTTATACGAATCGATCGCAAGCTGCAGGCCATCCGCATCACATAACACGCTCGTGATATCACGAAAGATTATCCCCTTTTCGGGAAAATCGGGAATACTTGTAACATAATCTTCAAGTTTCTTCATAGCCACCTATTACCTCTTTGCCTTTCATATGATTTTCTAACCATGTCATTTCGAACCGATCGAATTGATCTCATAAGGAGTAGACTGGTATACGTAATAATTCAGCCAGTTGGTATACAGAAGCTGTCCCGCACTTCTCCATTTGACGATCGGCGGTTTCGTGGGATCATCATCCGGAAAATAATTCTTCGGTATTTGCGGCTCGATCCCTTTTTCCAGATCTCTCTTATACTCGTTCGCAAGTGTATCGGCATCATATTCGGCATGACATGTAACGAAGAACTTGCGCGAATCCTGTGTCTTGACGATGGTCACGCCCGCCTCATCCGAATCGGCCATAAGTTCCAGTTCATCTATGTTCGCTATCTGTTCATGTGTCACATATATCTCTCTGCTCTGCGGAGCATAGAATATATCATCAAATCCCCGAAACAGAGGTGACGTGGGCTTGATGACCCTGTGACTGTATATACCCGAGAGCTTCTCATCATAAAACTTGTTCCTGATCCCGTAAAAATAATACAGCGCCGCATATGCTCCCCAGCACAGATAGTAGGTGCAGTGAACGTGCGTCTCGGTCCATTTCATTATCGCACACAGTTCATCCCAGTATGCCACGTCTTCGTAATTCACGCGCTCCAGCGGAGCTCCCGTGATTATCATGCCGTCAAACTTCCGGTCCTTTACCTTGTCGAAAGTCGTATAAAAGCTGGCAAGATGAGTTGAATCGACATGCGTGGGCGTATAGCTTGCCGTCTGCAAAAGTTCGATATTTACCTGCAGCGGTGAGTTGGAGAGTTTACGAAGAAGCTGCGTCTCCGTTACCTCTTTTGTCGGCATTAGGTTGAGAATAAGAACATTCAGCGGACGGATATCCTGATGCATGGCACGAAACTCGGTCATGACAAATATATTCTCGTTTTCAAGTATCGCCTGAGCGGGCAGGGAATCCTGTATTTTGATAGGCATTTAACGTCTCCTTATATATCAGCCCTCAAGGTATTCTTTTATGAACTCGGCTTCGGACATTATCCTGACGCCGAGCTCGCGGGCCGTTTTATTCTTGGATGAACCGGAATTAATATCATTATTGATGAGGCAGGTGGTATTCCGACTGACGGAACCGGCAACCTTGCCGCCCTTGTTTTCTATCAGTTCTTTTAGCTCGCTGCGGTTTGAAAACCTTTCAAGCGAACCCGTTATAACAAAAGTCATACCGCCTAGTGCGGATGAATCACCCGATTCCTCCGGCTTTTCTATATTGATGCATTCAATAAGATCATCAACGATCCGGTTATTGTTACTGTTTGCAAAATACTCCGCTATGCTTCCCGCGATCACAGACCCTATACCTTCAATGGCCGAGAGAGTCTCAACATCCGCATTCCTTATCGCATCAAGATCATTGCCGAAGTATCTGCACAGCAGCTTTGCATTTGAAGAACCAACACCGGGGATGCCAAGGCTGTAAATGAGTCTCGGAAGTGTGGTGTTGCGGCTCCTGTCAATGCTTTCGATGAGGTTTTCGTATGATTTTTCCCCAAAGCCTTCCATGGCGCATATCTCATCCTTATATCGGTCAAGCTTGTATATGTCGGCGAATTCGCGGATCATCCCCTTGCCCGCAAATTTCTCAAGCGTTGCTTCACTCATCCCGTCTATCTGCATCGCATCGCGGCTTACAAACAGAGTAAAGCTCTTGATCATCTTGGCGCTGCAGCCCTTGTTCGGACACATGAGAGTCTTGGTACCGTTATCGTTTACGATCTTTGTTTGCAGACCGCACGCGGGACATACCCTCGGGATCTCAAGTTTACCGCTCTTTGTAAGGTTCTCGGCGATCTGCGGTATTATCATATTCGCCTTGTATACCGTGATCTTGTCTCCGATCCCGAGTGCGAGCGATTCTACCATGCTGACGTTGTGTACGCTTGCCCGACTTACAGTCGTACCCTCAAGTTCGACCGGATCGAATATCGCTACCGGATTGATCAGGCCCGTTCTTGACGGACTCCATTCCATTTCGCGAAGTGTTGTTTCCCTTATCTCATCCGCCCACTTAAAGGCGATCGAATCACGCGGGAACTTTGCGGTCCTGCCGAGGCTCCTTGCATACTCAAGATCATTGAGCGTAAGCACAAGGCCGTCGGACGGGATATCGTTCTTTTCTATAGTCCTTGCAAAATACTCTATTCGCTCCAGAATGCTGTCAGCATTCACCGCATGGTACTCTACGACCGAGAATCCCTGCCTGGCCAGAAACTCAAACTGCGCGCTTCTTTTATTGCCGAAATCAACTCCGGCGGCATCAACAAGGCTGAACGCATAAAACTGAACATGACGCTGTGCGGTTACCTGACTGTTTAACTGCCTTACCGAACCGGAGCACAGATTTCTCGGGTTCTTATACTTACCGTCTGCTTCTGCTATAGTGGCATTTATCTTTTCAAAATCGGAATATCCTATCACTGCCTCACCGCGAAGCACAAGCCGTCCTTCATAAGGTATCACGGAAGGCAGGTTTTCAAAGGTTCTGGCATTTGCGGTCACGACCTCACCTACTTCACCGTTTCCGCGGGTTACGGCTTTTTCAAGTCGTCCGTTTTCATAGGTCAGTACTATGGTCAGTCCGTCAAGCTTCCACGACAGAAGTGCTTCATTGTCTCCGAGCCAGTCGCGAAGAGCCTCGCGGTCTTTTGTCTTATCAAGCGAGAGCATCGGCGATGCATGACGCTCCTTCGGAAGTTCATCGACCGATTCGTAACCTACGCTCACCGTGGGACTGTTAGCAAGCACTATACCCGTTTCTGATTCAAGACTTACGAGTTCATCATACAGCCGGTCATACTCGAAGTTGCTCATGATCTCGACATCTTCGGCATAATAGGCTCTGGAGGCTTCATTCAGGATCTTGACAAGTTCACGGATTCTTGCGGCTTTTTCCATATACTCTCCTTATCAGCTCCGCCAGTTCCTCTTTTTCCAGCTCCCGGTACGCACCCGGATCCATATCTCCGAGCTGGATGTTTTCTATCCTTACTCTTTTCAGAAACCTCACATGATAATCAAAAGCACGGCACATTCTCCTTATCTGCCTGTTGAGACCCTGAGTAAGAGTTATCGTAAACGTCACATCAGATATCTTTCTGATCCTGCATTTCTTCGTTGTAACATTCAGGTCAGGCAGGAACACGCCTTTTTCCATTGAAGAGATAAAACTGTCCGTCAGCGGTTTATTGACACGTACGAGATACTCTCTTTCATGACCGTTTGCGGAGCGCATCAGCTGCTGCATAAGCTCTCCGTCATTAGAGAGGATGAGAAGGCCCTCCGAGTCCTTATCAAGCCTCCCGCAGTATGTCACTCGTACGGGATAATCAATATAATCCATTATATTGTTTTCTTCCGACTTTTCGGCGGTGCACACGATCCCTGCGGGTTTGTAAAAAGCAAGATAGGCTTTGCGCTCGGGTCCCGATATCCTCCTGCCTTTCACGCTGACATCATCATCCGGATAAACCATCGATCCGTTCACTGCAGTATTTCCGTTTATGAGGACCGCTCCCGATTCCACGAGCCTGTCCGCCTCACGTCTTGAGCAGATCCCCGCCTGCGCGAGATATTTGTTTATCCTTGTTGCCACGTTCACACTCCGCTTCCTTTTGTTCTTTAAAGTAAAGCCCCATAAACCTGTGTTTACGGGGCTTAATAAGACTATATCGTAAAAGAACCTACTCTACATAGTCAGCCTTTACATAGGCCTCTTCACCTTTGTATTTGATCTTGCACCATCCGTTTGACAGTTCTATCAGTTCAAACTGCTCTCCCCTGTATGCGGTAGCTATCTTTTCTCCGGTCTCGCTTGCAGACTTTCTGACATTTACATTCTCCTTGACGGTGATCTTGTCACCCGGCTTGAATGAGGATGCCGGAGCGGATGTACTCTCAGATGATTCGGACTGCGTCTCGGATTCAACAGGCTCTAAGAACTCACTCTTGATATAAGCTTCCTTGCCGTTGTAATCGATCTTACTCCAGCCGTTCTCCATCTTCTCATATCTAGTATACACATCTCCGGTCTTCGTCTTTCCGATACTCTCGGCATCGGTGCTTGCAGATGCGCGGATATTGACGTTGTCACTCGTACACTTTACCTGACTTGCAGAAGCTGCCATTGATTCAGCCTGCGCCTGAGCCTCAGCCTCGGCTGCTTCCTCAAGATCCTTCTGCTGCTTGGCAACAAGTATCTCCTGTGCGTCCTTGTTGATCTCATCCTTCAGCGCATTTGCTGCTGATGCAAGTGCCGCATTATCTTCAAGGGCCGAATTGTAATCCATCTCAACCTTATTGATCAGATCGGCAAAATCCTTCTGGGCAACAAGCTCGAGTATATAAGCTTCTTCATCGGCAGACAGGCTCTCCGAATTGATGTAGAGTGCTCCGGAATCATTCCTGCACACATACAGCGAGATGAGCGCCGGAAGCGGTGTTGTCTGTCCGTTGATCACCAGATCATATGTTGCGAGCAGGAAATATGAGTTGTCGGCAGGTCCCTTCTTCGTATATACGTTGTAGTTGGAATAGTTGCCGACATACTTGGCCTGAGCCTCATAGAATGCCTTCATATCATCGGAAAGTGACGATGAGAGTGATGCCATCGTCTCCGTATCTCCCGTGCTCATGGCTCCAAGGTATGAAGATACAAGCGAATTGACGTCCGCATATGCATTTTCTTCGTATTTATCCTTGGGAACTTCAACTGTTGTCTCAAGCTCTGGAATGGTGGATGCATTATCCTCATCCTTGTTATCGTTGTGAGAACTCCTGCTCCATATAACTATGAGAATGACCACAAGAACAACAAACAGACCGCCTATTATAAAATAGCGGTAGTTCCTGGTCAGATATTCCTTAAAACCTCTTCTTGCCATTTAATCAAAAACCCCTTTAATCATCTGTTCGGCTCATAAGACAAAGCACCTGCACCCGAGAGGATTCGAACCCCCGACACGCGGCACCGGAAACCGCTGCTCTATCCACTGAGCTACGAGTGCATATCGGGGCATAAACGTACAAAACCCCGATTTCACACGTAGTTTACTATACCATACGAACATTAAAATAGCAAGACTCCATCCCTTTTCGAATACATGTACACATGGTCGGAAAGAATGTCATCAGGCCCGAGCTGTGTCTCGTTAACCTGCCTTATCATCTCATCTATGTCATGAGTGTTGTTCTGCTGTTGTTTCCCGATAAGAATCAGTTCATGTACCGAGCTCGGGATCACATAATAGTCACCTCCGATGACCTGCGCAAATTCACTCAGCTTATCAGGCATTATCATGACTGCCGCTCCGTTTGTCATACGCTCATTCGTGGCAACATACATCGGGAAATCCGATCTGTCTGCAAGCAGAGCGTTATCGGTTCCCGAAAAGGATGTGATGACGTCAACGATATGCCTCAGTTTATATCCGTCATGATCATGTGTGTTCTTCCTCGCAACCGAGAGTACGGTTTCAGCGTCTGTTCCCCAGTGCTTCAGGTGATCGTTTCTGACCATTATTATGCCGCTGCCGATCTTTTTGTCGTTTACACGGACATACGCCGTTACGGCCAGATCCAGGAACTGTTCGTAAGGCACCTCGGACAGAAACGCCTCGTTTTTTTGCTTATTTATGAGTTTGATGAACAGTTTGCCCGAAACACTGTCAAAATCATCAAAGAATGACATGTTCAGGTTTACGGCCAGATCATTCTCATGATAGAGGTTCAGCAGTCTGTCCCCAATCTCGCATATATCGCTTCCCCCGAGATAATCCACATAGTAGTTGTCCATGTAGATCGTGGGTGAGGCGTTGTAACCCTCCTGGGAAAACGTCAGGCCGCAAAGTATTACGCCGTTGTTCTTCTGCGACGAGTGGACTGTAACCTTTACGTCTTTTGCGGTCTCATTGATATAGTCCCGGACGGCGTTCAAAAAATCCATATATTCCATTTTCTTCTCCTTCAAATATAATGATCACAGTGATCACAGAAAACGGATATACGGACACAAAAAAAGGGCTGCATGCGCAGCCCTCTCTGTTTCTTCTAAACTCTTGAAAGATACTCTCCCGTTCTTGTATCGATCTTGATCTTGTCACCGATCTCTACAAACAGTGGAACGTTAACATTTGCTCCCGTCTCAACGGTTGCGGGCTTGGTAGCACCTGTTGCGGTGTCTCCCTTGAAACCGGGCTCGGTCTCTGTGATCTCAAGCTCCACAAACAGAGGCGGCTCAATAGCGAACACATTTCCGTTATGTCCGCATACCTTTACCATCTCATTCTCCTTGACGAATTTAAGAGCATCTCCTACCGTATCTGCATTAAGCGCGATCTGCTCATAATTCTCATTATCCATGAAATAAAAGAGATCTCCGTCGTTGTACAGATACTGCATATCTTTTCTATCGATACGTGCCTGAGGGAACTTCTCCGTAGGACGGAAAGATTTCTCCACGACACCGCCGTTAACGATATTCTTAAGTTTAGTTCTTACAAAGGCTGCGCCTTTTCCGGGTTTAACATGCTGAAACTCGATAATCTGAAAGATTTGGTTATCAATCTCAACAGTAATTCCGTTTCTGAAATCACCAGCTGAAACCATTCGATATTCCTCCTTAAACTGTCTATATGATTGTCCGCAAAAAGATTCCTCAATAGTTTACATTACGATCTTCAATAATTCAACTCTTTTTTCATATGAGGGCAAGGTTTATTCGGAACATTTCTTTCATACGATGAAATAACGATCCGTTCGAGCTTTCTCTTGAGCACTATCTGTATCTCCTCTTTTGGATCGATCGGTTTAACCAAAATGTTGTAAATTCCGGCTCTTTTTGCGCCCCATATATCCGTAAACAGCTGATCTCCGATAAAGACCGTTGAATCCGTATCGCTTCCCATCATCTCCATCGCAAGACGGTAACCTTTTGTACCCGGTTTGCCGGCTTTATGAAGATACATCGCGGCCGGAACGCTTCCGTCGCGAAAGCTCTTTACCCTTTTTTCCTTGTTATTGGACAGGAACAGTATGTTAAATCCCATGCCGCTCAGCCTGCTCAGCAGATCGATGCTCCTGTCGTTCGGGGGATGATCATGCATAACAAGTGTATTGTCAATATCGAAGATTATCGCCCTCTTACCTTCGGCATACAGTTTCTCGTAATCGATAACATATGCATTCTCAATATATTCATCGGGATAAAAATAACCTATGATATCTATCTCTACCATGAGCATGGCTATGACCATCATGACACATCCGGTTATCATCCTGGGCGTCATTATCTCTTGGAGCATGAAATACGATGCGATCGCGCCGATCACCGCTTCCATTCCCATAATGATGGACGCCGGGGCCGGAGGTGCATATTTCTGACATACGGTCTGAAGTCCGTATCCGAATATGGTCGGGAACAGTATAAGGAAAATAAGGCTTCCGACAGTTCCGTTCGTGAACATGGCCGATGTTGCAGGCCCCGAAGCCGCAGGTGCAAAGACAAGAGACAGCACTCCGGTCACGATAAATTCCCATATAACAAGGACGATCGTGTCGTCATGCTCTGCATACCTTGCGATGGCGATGATCTGAAAAGCATAGATCACGCCGCTTATAAGCGTCAGCAGGTCCCCGAGTTGAACAACGAACTGTCCGGTGAGCGATATGAGCCCGATACCGGTAAATCCCACAACCGCAGCAACAATATACCGAAGCCGTGGCCTTACCTTATTTACAAGAAAATGCAGGAAAGGCACAAGGATCACATAAATGGTGGTAAGAAACGCATTCTTTCCGGCCGTTGTGTATTTACAACCGTATGTTTGGAAAACCTCCGCAACAAACAGAAGAACACCTATTATTATTCCGTGGATCACCTGTTGCCTGTCGGATCCTCTCAGCCGCTTGATGAATATAAGGGCAAGCAACGCCCCTCCTATGGTAAACCTGATCCCTAGCATATAAAGCGGCGGCATCACGTCAAGAGATGACTTGATGAACACAAAGCTCAGCCCCCAGTTGATCGTGACAAATATTAGGCCAAGGCAGGCGATCAGTTCGTTTTTCCTGGTTTTACTCATGGCAAAGAGTATAAAAAAACCTCTTGCAATTTGCAAGAGGTTTAGATCATTTCAAAATATCATTTCGGTATAACTATTCCGTCTTCGCTTCCCATGATGCTCTGATCACCTACAAAATACTGATATTGCATGAGTGCCTGATCCTTCTGCATATCGGAAACAGCCTTTTCCATATCAAGAGCCTCAAGATCGGACTCTCTTCCCTTCATCTCAAAGCCCTTTGGCTCATTGAGACTGAGAGATATATCCTCAAGGCTGGCATTCTGCCTCGGGCGGATATCCGAAAGACGAAGGTCTATATCCTGCGCAGGAGCCACGCTCTGTGTATTTTCCTGTGACTTCTTAAGTTCCTGCTCCCTGACCTGGTTCTTTACGGAGTTGTCGGATACCCGGTTATAAGCGTTGTAATCAAAAGCCTGAAAATTGTCAATTCCCTTTAACATCTTATTTCCCTCACCCTCATGTTGATCGGTTTACATAATCAACACAAGGAAATTATATCACAATATTTATCATTTGCAATAAATATATCGACAATCATCGGGAAAAGTTTATAGCAAATTTTTTAAATAACATCAGATCCCGTAACCGGCACTCGATAACAGTTGTTTCGTATACGGATCCTTCGGATTACTGAAGACTTCCTCATCCGTTCCCTGTTCTACTATCTTTCCGTCCTTCATAACTATTATACGTGAGCAAAGCTCATATACGACCTTCAGATCGTGTGAAATAAAGAGGATCGCGATCCCCAGCTCCTTGTTGAGCTTTATGAGGAGCTTGATCACCTGGTCCTGCACGGTAACATCAAGCGCCGAAACCGGCTCATCCGCCACGATAAGCTTCGGATCCATGATAAGCGCGAGCGCTATGCATACTCTCTGCCTCTGTCCTCCCGATAATGCGCTCGGTCGCCGCGACAGATAGCTCTCATCCAGGCCGACCCGCGATAACATGTCCTTTGCTTTTTCGTATCTGGCCTCTTTGGAATATCCGCCTTTTATCCGCAGCGGCTCTTCAAGTATCCGGCCTATTGTCTTGGTCGGATTGAGCGATCCGTAAGGATCCTGGAAGATCATCTGCGGCATCTTGGAATAATGCACCACAGACCCTTCCGTATCATCAAGCATTCCGAGAATGGTCTTGCCGAGTGTGGTCTTTCCGCATCCGCTCTCTCCCACAAGTCCGAGTATCTCGCCCTCGTACATATCAAAGGAAACGTCCTTTACTACCTGCCTGCCCCTTGATCCCGGAACAAAATAACCCGTGATCTTTTTATATCTCGCACTGACGTTCTCGACCTTAAGGATGGGCTTTGCATCTTTTGTATCAAAGCGTCCGGCTATCTTGGTAAACCTCGGTATCGCCTCTATGAGATGTTTGGTATATTCTTCCTTCGGTGAGTCAAATATCTCATCAACCGGTCCGCTTTCCACGACCCTTCCCTTGTTCATGACGATAACACGGCTGCACAGTGTCCGTACCAGGCTCAGATCATGCGAAATGAACAGTATCGCCGTTCCTTTCTCCCTGTTGATCTTCTTCAGCAGTTCTATTATCTGCGCCTGTATCGTCACATCGAGAGCCGTTGTCGGTTCATCGGCGATCAGCAGTTTGGGATCGCATATGAGCGCCGCAGCTATCATGACACGCTGTCTCATGCCGCCTGAGAGTTCGTGCGGATACTTGTCATATGCAGCCTCAGGTTCACTGATCTCAACGTCTCTTAGCATAGAGATCGCCGCATTCCTCAGCTCCTCGTCCGAAAGGCTGCTGTGAATCCTTAGCGCTTCCTCTACCTGCCATCCTATCTTTTTTACGGGATTAAGGCTTGTCATGGGTTCCTGGAACACGACGGATATGTCATTTCCCTGTATCTTTCGAAGGTGCGACCTTTCCACGCTGAGAAGTTCCACATCCTCGAACATGATGCTTCCCTTTTTCTTCATGTCCTTTCGGGAAAGGAGTCCTGCGATGGCAAGAGCCGACATGGATTTACCCGAGCCGGATTCGCCTACTATCCCCACTATCTCTCCCGGGCTTATCGTGATGTCAAAATCATATACCACGGTCTCCGGTATGAGTGAGTCTTCTATTTCGATGTTAAGATCAGTAACTTCAAGCATTTTTCTTAAGTCCGTCTCCCAAGAGTGAAAAACCGAGTACTATAAGTGCAATGGTGCATCCCGTGCAGACCGCATATGCCGGCGACATGAACAGAAAAGCCTGTGCATCGGATAACATCCTTCCAAGCGATGATTGAGGCGGCTGTACCCCTATCCCCAGGAAACTCATGCTCGCTTCGGCAAGAACCGCATTGTTAAAGCCTATGACAGTTGACGGCATCAGCACGGTGAGCGTGTTAGGAAGTATATGAACGAACATTATCCGCAGGTCCTTCGCACCCATAAGCCTGGCCGATCTTACATAATCGAGGTTTTTACAACGCATGAATTCCGACCTGACTATACGCGCAAAACTCGGAACAAACACGATGCCGAGCGAGATAATGACTTTCCATGTGCCGCTTCCGAATATGCTTATGAACACAAGCGCCAGAAGAATGCTCGGAAACGCAAGTACCGCATCATTAAAGCGCATCAGCACTTCATCAACGGCCCCGCCGTAGTAACCCGTAAACGCTCCGATCACCGTTCCGACCCCTACGCCTATGGCTATCGTCCCGAGAGCCACAAGGAGCGTTGTCGCAGCGCCGGATGTAAGCCTTGTAAAAAGATCGCGCCCGAAGTTGTCGCATCCCATGATATGTGACGATGACACCCCGGCAAATTTGGCTCCGGCGTCCATCTCATCCGGATCATAGGGTGAAAACAGTATACCCGCCAATATTAACACGATCACAAACACCGTTATGAGTATTCCGATGTACAATTCGGGATTTTTTTTGAATCTGAACACAAAGGCACGCATCATCAACTACCTCTCAGTCTCGGATCGAGTACCTTATACGTCGTGTCAACAAGCGTATTTATTATTATCACTATCATTGCGATGATGGCGATGATAGCCTGAACCACGGGATAATCCCTGTTTGCTATCGAGGATATAAGCAATCTTCCGTATCCCGGTATCGAAAAAACCTGTTCAATGACAAGACTTCCGGCAACTATATCCGCTAGCGTCATCCCAAGAAAAGTTATGACTGGGATGATGGCATTTTTCAGGACATGCTTATACAGTACATCCATGGTCGAATTACCCCTGCTGTACGCCGTTCGCACATAATCCAGCTTTCTCTCGGACAGTATCGATGATTTGAGAAGCTTCGTGCTCATCGCAGCCTTAGGAAGCGCTATCGCTATGGACGGAAAAACAAGATATCCCAGGAATTTCCCGAAATTTATGTCATATGAAACAAATCCGCCGGGAGTGAATACCTTAAAGATCATTCCGAAAACATAGGTTATGAGTATTCCGAGAAAAAACGGCGGGATCGACATGGTGATCTGCCCAAGGATATCCACCGCCTTTGAAGCCGCTCTGTCCTCGTATTTCGATGTATAAAGGCCGATAGGGATAGATAGGATAACTATCATGATAAATGACATGACCGTAAGCGTCACCGTTATCGGAAGCTTTGAAGCGAGCATGGACCGGACACTTACTCCGTATGAATATGAGATTCCCATATCCCCAAAGAAAAAAGATGCAAGCCACGAAAAATAACGAACAAAAAAAGGCTTGGTAAGACCCATCTCCTCCCGAAGGCGCTCAAGCGCCTCGGGAGTAGCATTGATCCCAAGCCTGTTTGTTGCCGCATCTCCGGGTATAAGGTCAAACGCTATAAAAACAAAAAGCGTGACAAGCAGTACCGTCATGATGAATGACGCGGCTTTTTTAAGTATAGTTTTCATGGATCACTGATCCTTTAATCTTATCTTCGCAAGATCCTGAATATACATGGGATAGAAAACATATCCGTCATATTTGTCAGAAAGTGCTACAAATTCCGCCATATCCTGAATATAGATATTTGCGGCGTTATCTGCAAGGTTTTTCTGAAGTTCCTTGTAGATCTCTATTCTTTCATCATCTGTTTTTGCGGTATAAACCTTCTTGTACAGCTCATCATATTCGCTGTTGTTATAATTGGTGAAGTTGTTCGGCGCATCCGATACGAACCTGTCAAGCATAGCCGTTGCGGTAAGTGAAGCGGCATCTACTCCGATAAGAGTAGCCTCGTAATTTCTTCCCGCATATACATCAGAAAGCCATGTATTCCATTCAACCAGTTTGATATCGGCCGTAACACCTATCTGTTTAAGCTGCTGTGATATTACCTGCGCAGCTTCGATATGCGGCTGATAGTTTGAAGGAACGGTTATGGAAAACTTGAACCCGTCAGGATAGCCTGCCTCTGCAAGGAGTTCCTTTGCCTTTTCCATGTCGGTCGGATAGCTGTCCGAAAGATCAACGTAGTACTTCTTGAACGCAGGGAACATGCTGCTTCCAACAGGAAATCCCTTTCCGTCGCTTGTCATCTCAAGGACATTATCAACGTCAACGGCATACGAAAGCGCTCGGCAGACATCAACATTATCAAACGGTTTTACGGCATGGTTCAGATATACCGCCTGCACAAGATTCATCTCACCTTCGAGAATATTGAAATTCTTGGCAAGCTGCTTGGTCTGCGTTACCGTAAGTCTTGCGAACATATCGACCGCACCGCCGTTAAGGTTCATCACGATCGAATCAGCATTCGGTATGACTTTAAGCGTTACGTTTTCGATATTCGCGGGAGTTCCCCAATATGAGTCAAACTTCTTCAGGATGATGTTTTCCTGCGGAGATCTTGATACATACATATAAGGACCCGTACCGATCGGATTCGTTGAAGGCTTATTGTTGCTCTTCGGAATTATGCTTGCATTAAGATTGGCTATATATGCCGGAAAATCGATATCAGACTCTTCAAGCACGATATCAATCTGATCCTTGCTGATCACATTGACTTCCTTAATGTTGGAAAAAGGCGCTATCAGAGATTCCGCTCCGGTCATTCCGGCGCTTTTTTCGATACTGTATTTAACATCCTCAGCCGTAACTTCTTTTCCGTTATGGAATTTTACCCCGTCGCGGAGTACGAACGAATATACCAGTCCGTCATCCGATACGGAATACTCTTTTGCAACGGCGGGCACAAGATTTCCGGTTTCATCGGGCTTAAGAAGCCCTTCATAAACGTTGAAAAGGATCTCTTTAGTTCCTGCCGCTACTGCTTCATGTGGGTCAAGACTGTCTTCCAGGTCCTGTGGGATACCTACTACAATCTTGGAAGACTCATCCCCCTTATCACCTGAGCAAGCACTCAGTGCAACAGCCGGGATAAGTGTCACACACATCGCGAGTGTCACGATCTTTCTCTTAATCATTTTGTGTGTTTCCTCCTTTGATATTATATCTGCGTAAAACACTCCGCGCCATACGGTGCGGAGTGTAACGTCCTATTGGATTGGCTAACCTTATTTCAATACTTTCTTAAGTTCATCCATGAAAGTATTGACGTCTTTAAACTCTCTGTAAACGGATGCAAACCTGACATAAGCTACGGCATCAAGATCTTTCAGTTTGGACATTATGAGTTCACCGATTATACTGCTGGGGATCTCTTTGTCCTCATATGAGAAGATCGCCGTTTCGACCTCATCAACTATCTGTGAAATGCTCGATGCTGATACAGGACGTTTATGGCATGCACGAAGAATACCTGCCTCTATCTTCGCTCTGTCATAGGTTTCTCTGTTGTTGTCTTTCTTGATTATTATTATCGGGATGGTCTCTACCTTTTCGTAGGTAGTGAACCTCTTATCACATTCATCGCAAACCCTGCGACGTCTTATCGAATTATTATCATCAGCCGGACGGCTGTCAATAACCCTTGTATTCTCATGACCGCAAAATGGACACTTCATAAGTTCTCTCCTGTACTTTATTTATTGCTCTTAAGAAAATCAGGTATCTTGATGGACTTGGCTTCAACTTTGCTCTCAAGCGGAGCCGTAGGCCTTGAAATACCGGATAAAGAACTTACTGTATGCTGAGTAGGCGCGGAAGGTGTCGGTATAGCCGGCTGACCCTGTATTCCTGCAGTCTGCATCGGCATGGTTCCCGTCACCTGAGCCTGACCCATCGGATTGCCCATATTCGGTGCCACCGGCTGTGAAAATGCGGGATTTACATGATTTCCGTACATGGTCTGTGGCATGTTCGGCATTCCCATACCCGGCATCTGTCCCTGCATCTGACCGAGACCGTTCATGGGCTGCATACCACCTGCCATACCCTGACCGGGCATTCCCATTCCGGGCATCGGCTGACCCGGTCTTCTTGCATATCTTGCAGCACCGGGCTGCGCAGCCGTAGGAGCTTTAACTGCATTTTCATCTATACCTGTTGCAAAAACAGTGACCGTACACGTATCGGTATCTCTGGAGTCATCTCTTGCACCCATGATCAGATTGACTTCATCACCGGTTATGTCTCTTACATATTCAACCGCATCATATGCGTCATACAATGAGATATCACCTGAAATGTTAACGATCAGATCGCTGGCGCCCTGTATCGTTGTCTCAAGGAGAGGGGAATTGACTGCAAGCTTAACAGCCTCAACCGCCTTATCATCTCCGCTTGCCATACCTATGCCGAGATGGGCGATTCCCTTGTCCTGCATAACGGTACGTACATCCGCGAAATCAAGGTTGATAAGAGAAGGAACATTGATCAGATCCGTTATACCTCTTACACCCTGCTGAAGAACTTCATCGGCCTTCTTAAGTGCATCAGCCATGCTCGTTCTTCTGTCTACTATGTCAAGAAGCTTATCATTCGGGATAACGATAAGCGTATCTACATTCTGTTTGAGTTTTTCAATGCCGCCTATGGCATTTTCCATTCTCTTTCTTGCTTCAAACCTGAAAGGCTTGGTAACGATGCCGACCGTAAGCGCGCCCTGTTCCTTGGCGATCTTTGCAATGACGGGAGCCGCACCCGTTCCGGTTCCGCCGCCCATTCCGCATGTAACGAAAACCATATGAGCGCCTTTGATGGCGGTTGCGATCGTCTCTGCAGATTCCTCGGCAGCTTTTTCTCCTATCTCGGGAACCGCTCCGGCTCCAAGGCCCTGAGTGAGCTTTTCTCCGATCTGAAGTAATCTGTGAGAATTACACATTTTAAGTGCCTGGCTGTCGGTATTGACCCCCAGGAACTCGACTCCGGCGATATTCTCTTCAACCATGCGGTTTACCGCATTATTACCGGCCCCGCCGACCCCTACGACGAGAATTCTTGCTGCAGCTTCTACTTCATTGTTTTTAATCTCCAGCACGTCTGACTCCTCCTTACAATCACTAAACTTTCCCTCATATATTTCTTGTGTCCGGCACAAAACAGACCACAATTTGTTACGTCAACAATATTACGTAAACCCATACAAACATATAATATATATATTTAT
>CADCPL010000206.1 GCA_902803305.1 uncultured Lachnospiraceae bacterium | reverse complement strand
GCTCATGGATGCTGTTGATTCCTACATCGCTACACCTGAGCGTCCCGTAGATATGCCTTTCCTTATGCCTGTTGAGGATGTATTCACGATCACAGGTCGTGGTACTGTTGCAACCGGAAGAGTTGAGCGTGGTACCCTTCATATGTCTGACGAAGTTGAGATCATCGGTATCAAGGAAGAGACCCAGAAGTCGGTCGTTACCGGTATCGAGATGTTCAGAAAGCTTCTTGACGAGGCTCAGGCCGGTGATAACATCGGTATCCTTCTTCGTGGTATCAACAGAACAGATATCGAGCGTGGACAGGTTGTAGCTAAGCCCGGTTCAGTTAAGTGCCACAAGAAGTTTACCGCTCAGGTTTACGTTCTTACCAAGGATGAGGGTGGACGTCATACACCTTTCTTCAACAACTATCGTCCTCAGTTCTACTTCAGAACAACAGACGTTACGGGAGTATGCGAGCTTCCTTCAGGCACAGAGATGTGCATGCCCGGTGATAACATTGAGATGACCATCGAGCTGATCCATCCCGTAGCCTGCGAGCAGGGTCTTACATTCGCTATCCGTGAGGGTGGTCGTACAGTAGGATCAGGAAGAGTTGCTTCCATCATCGAATAATTACTGACAAATAAGATGATCAAGGCTCTCGGAGATTTCTCCGGGAGCCTTTGTGATAAAGGAAAAGGCGGTAAGATATGAAAGAATACTATATTGATGATGATGGTATAAAGCTTCATGCCAAACTCGAAAAACCCGAAGGAGCGGATAAATGTCCTCTTGTGATAGTCGTTCACGGCTACACCGGACACATGGAGGAGACGCATATCACGCAGGTGTCGAAAGCGATAAACGAGATCGGGTTTGCCACGCTTCGCGTTGAAATGTACGGTCACGGAAAGAGCGGGGGAGAGTTTAGGAACCACACTTTATATAAGTGGGTTTCCAATATGCTTACGGTAGTCGATCATGTAAGATCGTATGATTTTGTTACCGATCTTTACTTATGCGGCCATTCACAGGGAGGTCTCCTTGTGATGCTCATAGCGGGTATGTGCCCGGACCGTTTCAAGGCTATAATACCGATGTCACCGGCCTGGATGATACCGGAGTATGCAAGAGCGGGGGAGATGCTCGGCACTAAAATGGATCCTCTTAATATTCCGGATGAATTCGTTCAGAACGGAGAAAATCATCTTTCGGGTAATTATGTCAGAGTTGCCCAGACCATTCATCCGGAAGACGAGATAGAGCGTTTTACGGGGCCTGTTCTGATAATACACGGAGATCAGGACGAAGCCGTTCCGTATGAATACGGACAAAAAGCGGAAAAACTGTACAAGAACGCAAGGCTTGTCACAATAGCCGGAGATGATCATTGTTATAATAACCATCTTGATATTGTATGCACTGTTGTAAAAGAATTCCTGCAAAAAGATATATAATAACCCGATGAATACCGTTTTTTTCCTAAACAGCATACTGCTCGGAGTGGGACTTGCCATGGATGCCTTTTCGGTATCTCTTGCAAACGGTCTTAACGATCCGAAAATGAAGGCACCCAGGATGTGTGCGATCGCCGGTACCTTTGCGGGATTCCAGGCGCTTATGCCTATGCTTGGCTGGGTGTGCGTTCACACCGTGGTTACCTACTTCAGGGCATTCGAATCATTCGTTCCCTGGATCGCCCTCATCCTTCTTTTGTATATAGGGGGAAAGATGCTGTTTGAGGCGATAAGCGGCAAGGATGAGAAAAAAGAAAAAAAGGAACTATCGCACGGGGCTCTCATAGTACAGGGTATAGCAACATCAATAGATGCGCTGTCGGTAGGGTTCGCGATCGCGGAGTACGATACTTTCATGGCGTGTGTGTGTGCTGCGATCATTGCAGTTGTCACGTTTATCATATGTATACCCGGGCTCGTGCTCGGAAAGCGTTTCGGAACGATGATGTCCCAAAAAGCCGGGATACTCGGAGGTATCGTACTGATTTTCATAGGGATCGAAATTTTTGTCACATCTTTTTTTAAATAAGTATAAAGTATCATTAAACTTTGTCCGATATATAAGATACGTAAAGGTGTCGTCTCAAATGGATTTGAGACAGTATTACTTCAAGGAAGAAGGTGCTAATCGTGACAAATTCTATTCAAGGGTCAACCCAGGCCCCGGCATTATCCGCGTATTCTGCGCAGCAATCCGCCAAAACGGACAAACCAAAAACGGCCGCTAAATCCGGCGTAACGAGTAAAGACTGGAAACCGGTCTCCGAAAAGAGTTCTCTTATACCGACCGCAAAGGAAGGATACGGAACCGTAGTGGGGGATGTTAAGCTTTCGGATAAGGCAAAAGAGTATTATGCCAAGCTGAAAGAGAAATTCCACGGCATGGATTTTATCCTTGTAAGCAAGGATATGAAGGACCGGGTAGAGTCTCATGCCAGCCTGTACGGCAATTCCGGCAAGCCGGTCGTTCTCATTGATGATGAAAAGATCGAGAGAATGGCAAACGATCCCGAATATGCGAAGAAATATGAGGGAATAATCGAGTCCTCGATGATCAAACTCGAGGCAGCAAAGAACTCGATCACGGCAAGCGGAGCAACTCTTAAGAACTTCGGAGTATCGGTCGGAGAGGACGGAAAGACCTCATTCTTTGCGGTCATTGAAAAGGCAAGCGATGCTGCGAACAAGATAAGAGAAAAGAAACTTGCCGAACACAAAGAAGAGAAGGCCAAGGAGAAGAAAAAGGCAGAAAAGGAAGAGGCCGAAGAGCGGCTCAAAGAGTGGGCTGATGATAGGGAATACGTGGAATTCCGTTCGGATTCTCTCGATGATCTTCTTGATGCGATATCAAAATATGCCTTTGACAGTTCGGAAAATGCGGCTGTCGCCAAGGAAGGTATCGGACAGACGATAGATTTCAGGGGGTGATCGTATGACCGGTCTGAGTGGCTTGCTGGTATATACACTGAATACTTCGTCCTACTCATCGGCAAAGAATGCGTTATATCCTTTGAAAAGATCCGAAGATCAGTCGAAAGATATGTCCGGCGGCAATGTTTCAAGGATCAGGACCGCACTTCGAAAAGGTGCAGCTGCGGATCAGTACAGTCCCGTATCCGTTGTTGACAGCATGCAGTTGTATTCGCAGAATCTGAAGAAACAACGGACCAGGACAAGCGAGACGATGCTTGAAAAAAAGAAGTATAAATACAGCTTCAAGCGGATATCGTCAAAGATAGTGAGCAGCAAGACTTCAACAGCCGCCAGACAGGTGATATCCCAGGCACGCCGTGAGATACAGAAACTCAAGGATGCCCGAAGGACAGGCAAATACGACAACGATGAGATAGATGCGGCTATAGATCATGCTAAAGCGATGGAACGCATAGCCCGTAAAAAGGCAAGGCATCTTGAGGAAGAGGAACTGGCAAAAAGATCTTCTTCGAAAGATAGCAGGGGTATATCGGCTGATACGGACAAGGATGAGATCGATAATGACAAGGATCCCGAGGCAAAGGAGATAAAACAGCTTCGTGAGGATATAGGCGACGTTAAGAAGAATGCCGAAAATGAGCGGTATATCGAGTCCGAAGAGATCACAAACAGCATGATAGAGGATATTTGTGAGGGAATGGAGGAGATGCTCGACCAGATCGAAGAACTGAATGATCTGATGGATGAGCTTGTATCAAACCCCACGGACATGGATCCTGAGGATATCGAAAGATCCGAGATGAAGCATCGCATCAAAGAGATGAAAGAGATAACCAAGGCGGATGCCGATTATCTCAAGGCAATATTTGAACACTACGAGGCAGAAAGGACAGCAGATACGGGGGCAACGCCTTCGCAAGGATCGGTGGACATTGCACTGTAATGGTTGTGTTCATATAAAGGATAAGGCCCGACAGCACGGCTGCGGGTCTTATTTCATGTCCTGTTGGCAAAACCGGGGCAAACCATTATAATAGTGAATATATGTTCGGAGGTGCAAGATGTCCCCAAAATATGATTTTCTCATAGTAGGCGCCGGGCTTTTCGGTGCGGTTTTTGCAAGACAGATGACAGATGCGGGAAAGACCTGCCTTGTCATAGATAAAAGAGATCACATAGGCGGAAATGTCTATACGGAAAATATATGCGGTATCAATGTTCATAAATACGGGGCGCATATTTTTCACACCGATAATAAAAGGGTATGGGACTATATGAACTCTTTTACCGAGTTTAACAGATATACCAATTCGCCAATTGCAAGATACAAGGACGAACTGTATAACCTTCCCTTCAATATGAACACTTTTCATCAGCTGTGGGGTATATCCACCCCGGATGAAGCAAGGCAGATCATTGAAAAACAGAAGAAGGAAGCACAGCTGGAGGACGGAAAAGAGCCGCGGAACATGGCGGAAGCCGCGATAGGACTTGTCGGAGCGGATATTTTCGAGAAGCTTGTTAAGGGATATACATCAAAACAGTGGGGAAGACCTGCTGAGGAGCTTCCTCCTTTTATAATCAAGAGACTTCCCGTAAGGTTCACGTATGACAATAATTATTTTAACGACAGATATCAGGGTATCCCGATCGGCGGATATACCGCGATAATAGAAAAGATGCTGGAAGGATCCACGGTAAGGTTGTCGGAGGATTTTTTTGCCGCAAGGGACGAGTATGCCAAGATGGCAAAAAAGATCATTTTCACCGGAATGATCGATGAATACTATGATCATTGCTACGGTCCCCTGGAGTACAGGAGTCTCAGGTTTGAGAACAAAATACTTGATACGGAGAACTTCCAGGGTAACGCGGTAGTTAATTATACCGAGTACGAGGTGCCATACACGAGGATAATAGAACATAAGCATTTCGAATTCATGACCGGAGGCAAGACCGTTATCACCTACGAATATCCCTCCACGTGGAAAAAAGGCGATGAACCGTATTATCCGCTAAATGATGAGAGAAATAACGAACTGTACGGCAGATATAAGATGCTTGCAGACAAAGAGGAGAATGTCATCTTCGGAGGAAGGCTCGGTCAGTACAGATATTATGATATGCACCAGGTGGTTGATGCCGCTCTTACTGCGGCGGAAGCAGAATTAAAGGCGTAATATGTCATTTGTTCACTTGCATACCCACACGGAGTATTCGCTCCTGGACGGGTCAAACAAGATAAACGAATATGTAAGATATGTTAAATCGCTCGGTATGAATGCCGCTGCGATCACCGATCACGGCGTTATGTACGGAGTGATCGATTTTTACCGTGCAGCGATAAAGGAAGGGATCAAGCCGATAATCGGGTGTGAGATCTATGTGGCGCCCAACTCCAGGTTCGACAGGGAACTTACCGGGGGCGAGGACAGATACTATCATCTGATACTTCTTGCCGAGAACAACCGGGGATACCATAACCTTATGAAGATCGTCAGCGCGGGCTTTACCGAAGGATATTATTACAAGCCCCGCGTGGATATGGAGGTCCTCAGGAAGTATCATGAGGGGATAATAGCGTCATCGGCGTGCCTTGCCGGAGAAGTAGCCAGATACATTCAAAAAAACATGTACGAGCAGGCTAAAGAGGCTGCCGCAAAGTACCTGGACTGTTTTGGCGAGGGCAATTATTTCCTGGAACTTCAGGATCACGGAATACCCGAGCAGAAACTTGTGAACCAGGGACTTCTGCGTATCAGTAAGGAACTTGGTATACCCCTTATCGCAACAAATGATATACATTACACATATGAGGATGATGCGAAGGCTCATGACCTGCTCCTGTGCATTCAAACGGGAAAGAAGGTTACCGATGAGGACAGGCTCCGTTATGAAGGCGGACAGTTCTATGTCAAGTCCGAGGAGGACATGAGAAAGCTGTTCCCGTATGCTCCGGAGGCGATCGAAAACACACAGAAGATCGCCGACAGATGTAATGTTGAGATAGAGTTCGGAAAGTCGAGGCTCCCTCATTTTGAAGTGCCGCAGGGGTATGATCCGTGGACATATCTTCGCAAGCTCTGTTATGACGGACTTGCAAAAAGATATGGTGACTACAGCGACGAAATCAAAGACCGTTTGGAGTATGAGCTCGATACGATCAGGACAATGGGATTTGTCGACTACTTTCTGATCGTCTGGGATTTTATCCATTATGCAAAATCAAACGGGTTTGCCGTGGGTCCCGGACGTGGAAGTGCAGCGGGCTCCATAGTGTCATACTGCCTGGAGATAACAAATATCGACCCCATCAAATATCAGTTACTGTTTGAGAGATTCCTTAATCCGGAACGTGTGACCATGCCTGATATAGATGTGGATTTTGATGAACACAGACCGGATGTCATCGACTATGTTGTTGATAAATACGGTAAGGATAAGGTAGTTCAGATCGTTACCTTCGGAACGCTCAAGGCAAAGGGTGTTGTAAGGGACGTAGGACGCGTTCTCGATCTTAATTATGCGTACTGTGACAACATAGCAAAGGCCGTCCCGAACGTTCTGAACATCACACTTCAGGAAGCTCTCGATCTTGGAGGCGACCTGAAGAACATATACGATTCCGATCCGCAGGCCAAAGAACTCATTGATATGGCAATGCGACTCGAGGGACTTCCGAGGCACTCATCGATGCATGCCGCAGGTGTGGTCATCTGTCCGGATGCCGCAGATGAGCTTGTTCCGCTTGCAAGAGGTTCGGATGGAACGATAGTGACCCAGTATGTTGCGACAACACTCGAGGAACTCGGGCTTCTGAAAATGGATTTCCTCGGACTCGTTACCCTGACGGTCATAAAGGAAGCCGTATCGGCCGTATACGAGAACAAAGGCATAGAGATCGATGTAGACAAGCTCGATTACAACGACAGGAAGGTTTTTGATTTTATAGGAACGGGAAAGACCGACGGCATATTCCAGCTTGAAAGTTCCGGGATGAAGAGTTTCATGAAGGAACTCAAACCGAAAAATCTTGAGGATGTCATAGCGGGAATATCGCTGTATCGTCCGGGACCGATGGACTTCATACCCGTGTATATCAGGGGGAAAAATTCGAAGGGGGAGATCACATATGATACACCTCTTCTTGAGCATATCCTTAAGCCGACATACGGCTGTATAGTATACCAGGAGCAGGTCATGCAGATCGTGCGTGATCTTGGCGGGTATACCCTTGGAAGATCCGATCTTGTGCGTCGTGCCATGAGTAAGAAAAAACAGGATGTCATGGAACGCGAGCGCAGAAACTTTGTATACGGCAACAAGGAAGAAAATGTCCCCGGATGCCTGTCCAAAGGTATTTCCGAATCGGTTGCGAACAAGATATATGATGACATGATGGATTTTGCCAAATACGCATTCAACAAGTCCCATGCTGCAGCATATGCGGTCGTGGCTTATCAGACTGCGTATCTTAAGTATTATCATCCGGTGGAGTTCATGGCGGCGCTTCTCACAAGTGTAATTGATAATTCCACGAAAGTGTCCGAGTATATATATTCCTGCAAGCTTATGGGGATCCCGATACTGCCTCCCGATATCAACCGGGGAGTAGCAGGATTCCTTGCGAGCGGCGATTCCATCGTATACGGACTCGCGTCGATAAAGGGCGTGGGCTGGCCTGTGATAGACGCTATCGTCAGGGAAAGGGAATCGGGAGGAGATTACCGCGACATATATGATTTTCTCGGACGACTGCAGGGCAGGGAGATCAATAAAAGAGTAGTTGAGAGCTGTATCAAGGCAGGGGCTTTTGATTCACTTCCCGGAACGAGAAAGCAGCTCATGAATGTATATTCGACATATATGGACTCCATCGTAAAGGAGAGAAAACAGAACATGGAAGGCCAGATGTCTCTGTTTGATATGGCAGATACCGATGATACGATGGCCATGGAACTTCCGAATGTGGGTGAATACTCCAAGAATGAACTGCTGGCATTTGAGAAGGAAGTACTTGGAATATATGTATCCGGGCATCCTCTTGAAGAGAATGAGGCTCTGTGGCGCAGGACGATAACCAACATGACGTCTGATTTTCTCTATGATGAGAATGAAGGCTCGGCAAAGGTCTCTGACGGGCAGCGGGTCACGGTCGGAGGCATCATCGAGTCCAAGACCGTCAAATACACCAAGAATAATAAGATCATGGCTTTTGTGACGATCGAGGATCTGGTCGGTAATGTCGAGGTCATCGTCTGGCCGGATGACTATGAAAAGAATTCCATGAATCTCATCGAGGACTCAAAAGTGTTCATCGAAGGGCGTGTATCTGCTGAGGAAGAGAAGGATGCAAAGGTCATATGCAGCAGGATAATCCCTTTTGACAGCGTTCCCCGTAAAGTATGGATCAAGTTTAAGACAAAAGATGAATACAACTCGGAAAGTGACCGGCTGAATAAAATAATTGCGGATTCTGACGGCAAAGATATAATTGTAATATACATAGAAGATACGAAAGAGAAAAAAGTGTTACCGAAAAGCGCTACGGTGATGGCGGATGAGAATCTTATGGCTGTTCTGTCGGACGCATTCGGAAGTGATAGTGTCAGATTGACTTAAAAGAGGAGTGGCAACCAGACCAGGAGGAGCGAAAATGGCAAAAGAGATTCGTACTATAGGAGTACTTACAAGCGGCGGAGATGCGCCGGGAATGAATGCGGCGATCCGTGCGGTTGTTCGTAAATCAATTGCTGCCGGCAAGAAGGTAATGGGTATCGAAAAGGGATACAGAGGACTTCTTGATGAAGAGATATACGAGATGTCACCTAGGGATGTTTCGGATTCGATCCAACGCGGGGGAACCATACTCCGTACTGCCAGATGTGAGGAGTTCATGACCGAAGAAGGCCAGAAGGCGGGAGCTGCCATATGCAAAAAGCACGGCATCGACGGTCTTGTAGCTATCGGCGGTGACGGAACATATCGCGGGGCACAGAAGCTTGCGTCTCTCGGAGTTAACACCATAGGTGTTCCGGCAACAATAGACCTTGATATATCTTCAACCGATTACACGATCGGATTTGATACCGCGGTCAACACGGCCATGCAGGCTATCGATAAGGTAAGGGATACTTCATCATCACACGAGAGATGTTCCATTATCGAGGTCATGGGAAGAAATGCCGGATATATCGCGCTTTGGTGCGGAGTGGCAAACGGTGCCGAGGATATACTGATCCCCGAAAAATATGCGTATAACGAACAGGAGATCATCAACAATATAATCAATAACCGTAAAAAGGGAAAGACTCATCATATCATCATCAATGCTGAAGGCATAGGACATTCCACTTCCATGGCCAGAAGGATAGAAGCGGCTACGGGACTTGAAACAAGAGCGACGATTCTGGGACATATGCAGCGAGGCGGATCGCCCACATGCCGTGACAGATATTATGCGTCGATGATGGGCGCATACGCAGCCGATCTTCTGTGCGACGGCGCTACCAACAGGGTAGTTTCCTTCAGGAACGGTGAGTGGGTAGACTATAATATCGACGAGGCTCTTGCCATGGAAAAACAGATCTCCGAATATGAGTATCTGGTCAGCAGAGCACTGGCGATCTGACAGTTATGATAACAAGCACGTCAAATGAAAAGATCAAACATGTGACTCTTCTTGTAAGTAACGCAAAAGCCCGCCGAAAGGAGGGCGTTTTTGTGGTAGAGGGCGAGAGGATCGCACGGGAGATACCGCGGGAGGCTTTGGTCGAATGTTATGTTTCGGAAGATTATCCGTTTGCGGACAGGACACAGGAGATATTCGGATATGATGCAAAGCCCGCAACCGTTTCATCAGCTGTGTTCAGAAAAATGTCCGACACCAAATCTCCTCAGGGGATACTGTGTGTGTGCAGGAAAAACGATACAGATGCCGCAGATTTTATTGCATCAAGACGGTCAGGTCCGCTCAGACTCCTGGTCCTTGAAGGAGTGCAGGATCCCGGGAATCTTGGCACCATGATAAGGACTGCGGAAGGCGCCGGATTTGATGCGGTGATCGCCGATACGGATACGGTGGACGTGTATAATCCCAAAGTCACCCGTTCAACCATGGGATCGCTTTTCAGAGTTCCGATGATCTATACGGATGATCTTGCGGATACGATAGATTTGCTGAAGGATTCATCCGTAAAGGTGTACGCGGCCCATCTTAAAGGAACGAAGAGTTTTGACGAGGAAATATACGGCGACAGAACTGCTTTCCTGATCGGAAACGAAGGAAACGGTCTGTCGGATGAGATCACGAAAAAAGCCGATGAGCTTATAAATATCCCGATGAAGGGAAAGCTTGAATCACTTAACGCTGCAGTTGCCGCAGCAATACTTATGTATGCGGCAGCGCCGAAATGAGATAACAAGGAGGACATTATGAAACTTGGAATAATCGGACTTGGAAATATGGCAACCGCCATGCTGACCGGCATAATAAAGGCCGGTATAATCGCACCGGCTGATATCAAGGGATCAGATCCCGGGATCGCCGAAAGAGAGAGAGCGCAAAACGATCTCGGGATAAATGTCACCGAAGATAATAAAGAGGCGGTTAAGGGCAGTGACTACGTAATACTTGCCGTAAAGCCTCAGGTATATGAGACGGTACTTGCCGAAATTAAGAAGGCAATAAACAAAGATCAGGTACTCATATCGATAGCACCCGGTAAAACCACATCATATCTGGAGGAGAGGCTTGTTTCCGACGTCAAGGCAGTGCGTCTTATGCCAAATACTCCTGCGCTTGTCGGTGAGGGATGTACCGGAGCCTGCAGGAACAAAAATGTTTCGGATGAAGAGTTTGAATTTGTCATGAAACTCCTCTCGGGATTCGGAAAAGCATACAAAGTAAAAGAAGAACAGATGGATGCCGTTGTGGCCGTGTCGGGCAGCTCGCCGGCATACGTGTTCATGCTCATCGATGCTATGGCAGACGGTGCGGTGGCAGCAGGACTTGACAGAAACACAGCCATACAGATGGCAGCGCAGGCCGTGCTCGGCAGTGCCAAGATGGTCCTTGAAACCGGAAAACATCCGGGACAGCTGAAGGACATGGTGTGTTCTCCCGCAGGGACAACGATAGATGCGGTAGAAGTGCTTGAACAGACCGGATTCAGGGGATCCGTCATGGGTGCGATGTCTGCATGTGTTGAAAAATCACGCAAAATTTGACTTTTACTGGGAGGTTTGATATAATTCGGTGACCGAGCGTGTAATATTTTTGTAACATTTTTGGAGGAAGATATGAGAAAACTTACATGGCCGGCAATTGTGATAGCAGTCGCTGTCATCGCTGTCGGAACATGGGGGAGTACGGTCAGTGCGACGGCCAAGAACTCGGGTATAAGAGTTGTGACTGCGGGGGCAGCCAAGGCCACGAACATTGAAGTTTCAAAGGCAAAAACTGTTGCAACGACGGAAAAGTTAAATATCGAGATCGTAAAAGACGAATCTGCAACATCGAAGAAGGGAGAGGTTGCAGGTATTTCATACGATAAACTTGTCATGGCCGATGTTGATGAGGCGGTAAATGTCAGGGACAGTGCGTCCGAGGACGGTAAGCTTCTGGGCAAGTTTTTCAAGGAATGCGGCGGAGAGATAGTTGAAAAAGGAAACGGCTGGACTAAGGTCAAAACAGGAGATCTTACCGGTTGGATCAAGAATGACTATCTCATGTTCGGCGACAAAGCAGCGGATCTTGCAAATAAGGTGGTTGAAAAGACTGCAACATGCACGACCGACTGCCTTAGGGTGCGTAAGACTCCCGATCCCGACGGAACGGTGCTCGATCTTCTTGCCAAGGGTGATAAGATCGGAGTGATCGGAGTAGAAGGGGACTGGACCAAGGTGGAGTTCTCCGACGGTGAGGAAGGATATGTTTCTTCCGAATATGTTACCGTTGCCGATTCACTTGGAACAGGCAAGACAATGGAAGTGATCAAGGCCGAGGAAGAGGCCGTAAAGAAAGATAAAGAGAAAGCAGAAGCTGCAGCCAAGAAGGCTGAAGTTGAAGCGGGCAGAACGACACAGACGACCAAGACCAATACGGGTGCCGTTGCGGCAAACGTAAGCGATCAGGTTCTTCTGGCAGCACTCATTCAGGCAGAAGGCGGCAATCAGCCATATGAAGGTCAGGTTTCGATAGGAACGGTCGTAATGAACCGACTCAAGAGCGGAAGATACGGATCTGAACTTGCCTCCGTTATATATGCAAAGGGACAGTTCGGACCTGCCGGCAGCGGACAGGTTGCACAGATCGCGGCAGCAGGGCCCAAGGCATCATGCCTGCAGGCAGCTTCTGATGCGATAAGCGGTGTCAGTTATATTGGCGGCGCTACGCACTTTAGAAATGTAAGATCCGGATATACAGGAATAGTTATAGGATCACACGTATTCTGGTAATCTGACAATACAGATTAACACTTGCAATAGACACATCGTTCGTGTATAATATCCTTCGTTGCGAAAGCAACGAGGTATAGGGCTATCGCCAAACGGTAAGGCAACGGACTCTGACTCCGTCATCTGAAGGTTCGAATCCTTCTAGCCCTG
>CADCPL010000205.1 GCA_902803305.1 uncultured Lachnospiraceae bacterium | reverse complement strand
TCAGGTCGGATACGGTTATAATGTCCGCAATCTTTATGATGAGATAGGTAAGATACTCGGACTTGATAAAAATCATAAGCTCGTAGTCATCGGAGCCGGACATCTCGGTCAGGCACTGTCAAACTATGTTAATTTTGAACGACGCGGTTTTCATATAATGGGGATATTCGATATTGATCCCGATTTAGTGGGTAAGAAGATAAGGGATGTATACGTCAGCCCAATGGATGAACTTGAAAGCTTTATCAAAAATAACGACGTGGATATCGCGGTACTTACCATCCCGAAGACGAGCGCAGTCGGCGTTGCCAAGACGCTTGTTGCGTGTGGGATAAAAGCGATATGGAATTTTGCCCACGTTGATCTGGCGGTACCCGATGACGTGATCGTTGAAAATGTTCACCTCTCGGAAAGTCTGATGAAGCTTTCTTATAACATAAAAAGATGAGGATACGCTTATGGCAGCTTCTCATGAGAAATTTAACAATGCGATAGTCTCCGCAAAGATACCGATACTGATACTGGATAATAAATGGCATCGGATATTCGGTAAGATGAACCCTACCCAGGAGATCAAGGATCTTGAAAAAGAGCTGGGCGAGCTCATCAAACGGCAGGGAAAGCTTGTCAACGAGAACAAGGACCTTAAAAAGATCAAGAGCAATCTCATGTCGGAGATAGTTGATAATATCGACGGTGTGGATTCGCGTGACAGCGATCAGGATGTTGATAAGAAGCTCAACGATAACAAGCGCCTGATCAATGATGTCAATGAAAAGCTCGATAATAACGAGGAGGAACTTAAGGATCTGCCTCGTGAGATCGACGGTGTCAATAAAAAGCTGATGCTTGCAACGATGGATCTGTGCTACGAAAGGCTTCAGAGCAACACGGTAGAGATCGAAGAGATAGCAGAATGGGTCAAGGATATAAGGGTACAGCTCAAGAAAAACCTTGTCAGGAAGCAGGACAAGGAACTGTACAATGCGGAGCTTTATTCGTATATGCATGATATTTTCGGGCCCGTTGTCATGGAACTGTTTGACATGAAGTATGTTCCGACGATCCATAAACCACCGGAACTGAAGGCCCAGGCGCAGGGACAACAGCCCTCCGGCGAAGAGAAAAAGGAAGATACTGTCGAATAGTTTTGACCAAAAGGTCAATAAATGTTAAAATCATAGTTTGTTAAAAGATAAACATAGAACAGTTAAAGGAGTATCTGTATGTCAGGACATTCGAAATTTGCCAACATCAAGCATAAGAAAGAAAAAAATGATGCTGCAAAGGGAAAGATCTTTACGATAATAGGACGTGAGATCGCGGTTGCGGTTAAGGAAGGCGGCCCCGATCCTAACAATAATTTCAAGCTTGCCGCAGTCATCGCAAAGGCTAAAGCAAACAATATGCCTAATGATACTATATTTAACGGTATCAAAAAGGCTGCCGGTGATACGAACAGCGTAAACTACAAAAATTATACTTATGAAGGATACGGTCCCAACGGTATCGCTATCATAGTTGAGACACTTACCGATAACGCGAACAGAACGGCCGCAAATGTCAGAAGTGCCTTCACTAAGGGTAACGGAAGTATCGGTGCTCAAGGGTGCGTATCGTTCATGTTTGATAAGAAGGGACAGATATTCATTGATAAGGAAGAATGCAGCATGGACGCTGATGACCTTATGATGACGGCATTGGATGCGGGAGCGGATGATTTTAATGAGGAAGAAGACAACTTCGAGATCCTTACCGATCCCGATGCGTTTGAAGATGTCAGGAAAGCTCTTGAAGACGCCGGTATCACTATGGCTTCGGCTGAGGTCACGATGATCCCGCAGAACTACGTGAAGCTGACCGATGAAGAGGCACTTAAGAATCTTAACCGTACGCTCGATCTTCTTGACGAAGACGATGATGTACAGGCTGTTTATACAAATCTTGATGAAGATTAGGCAGACAGAGATAAATGGAGAAACAAAAAACTGATCCCATTTTAATGCTCGGCGCAGCGATCGCGATCATATGTACGGCATATGTACTGTATATGACCGTGTTTGAGCAGGTTATCAGCCAGAACCAGGGATATTTTTATGCAGTTATCTTCGGATTCATACTGCTTGTCATGTTCCTTATCTGTAACCTGTTCACAAAGCTCGTTGCGATATCGTTCGGAGAGCAGCACAGTTCTTACAGAAAGCTTGTGACCACGATAGGACTTGTCGTGATCGCAGCTCTGTTTTTGGTTACAAGGATGCGTTATACAACGGATCTTTCGCCATGGGATTTTCCCGAATATAACGGTGCTGTTGCAATTGTTGACGGCAATTATGCCGAAAATCTCGATCTGATCGAGAGCGCAAAGGCTAATCCCGCACAGTATCTGTATTCGCTTATTCTGTCGGTCGTTTTCCGTTTTGCGGAACCCGATGCAGGCCCGATACTGTGGGTTAATGCGTTCTTTATAATTCTGTGCGGTTTCCTTATCTACAAGATTGTCAGAACATTCACCAATTCGTTGTGTGGTCTCTTTGCAGCATTTCTGTGCGGATTCATTCCGTCACAGACTTTTGCCGTATACTCTTTTTCATCTGAGCCCATGGTCGCAGCCATATTCCTTGGTGCGGCTCTTACTCTGATCTCGCTTTATTCATTTAACAAGCGAAGAAGAGAGCGCCTCGAGACCGGAGACGCCGATAAAAAGGATGTCGCATGGATCGTATATACGGTCATAGGAAGTATCCTGATCGGATTACTTCTGTTCGTTGAGCCGTTCATGGTGATACCTGTCGCACTCATGGTTGCGTTTGCATATCTGACGCGTAAAGAAAAAGCGTTATCAATGCTTGTGGCGTTTGCAGCAGGAATACTCGTATTCATTCTCCTGTGTTTTGTAAAATCATCACATATGGAGGTGGATTTCGGAGAGATAGTCACATCCGAGATCTCCGCATTTGATCCCACTACCAATCAGAATTCGGGCGAGGTATACGAATTCGGTGAAGTATACCATGCCTTCAATATGGATCTGTCTTCAACGGATCACAATATTTTGGAAAACTACATGTTCCTGTCGGGAGCCGACGGAAGCGGTGCATATACGGATATGAGTGCCTCATGGGTAGTTGTGCTCAATCAGATATTGTATATGTTCATATTGATGATGACTATTTCGTGCATGATATTGGCTGTTAAGGAGCAGAAGGATTATGTCATAACTATAAGCATGCTCATTGTAGGTTCTGTTGTGATGTTATTGTTCCAGCAAAATCGTGACAGCCAGAAATTCCTCGTGATATCTGTATTCATCATTGCTACGGCAACAGGTATCCATTATCTGTATCTGGATCATCATCCAGAGCTCAAGGTCAGCATAAATGCGCTGGATGCCCTTGAAAAGACCGGACGTAAAGAGATTGCGGCGGCTACAAGATCAAACCTCAAGAATGCAGCAAGGATGAGCGAGGATGAGTTTATAAGACGTGCAAGGGCTCTTATATTTGTCGGTAACGACGAAGAACTGTATCGTCAGATCAAAGAGGAAGAACAGCTAAGCTCCCAACAGCATGAGCCGAGAGCCGGTATCGTTGAGGATGCGTTTGATGATTATGATGACGACTTCTTCCTTGATAATGAAGATGATGTTGATGATTCCCAGGTAATAGTCACTACCGTTGCACCTTCGGGAATAAGCGAGACCGTTGGTGTCAATGCGTACGAACCTAATGCCGAGATGCACAAGAGCGCTTCGGCAGCTCTTGAAAATCCCGATATCCCTGCATGGAAGCGCCCCGAGAAATTCGGTGATGAAGTTATGTTTGATGAGGATGATGTCGAGCTCGGCAAAGCACATTCAGCATTCGAAGGAAGAGATGCTCTTGAGGCAAATGCAGGTGTTACGACAAATGAACCGGCACCTGTAGTTGAGGTTGTCAAGAGAGGCAGGAAAGACAAGAAGGAAAAAGTAAAGAAAGAAAAAGTAAGAAAGACCGATAAGGTTGAAGCAAAAGCCGAACAGACTGCCCAGACCGCAATCTCATCTGAAGGTCGTGCAGTAAGACGTATAAAATCAGTTGGTGCAGGCGGTGCCGGAGTAGTTCAGACGGTCAGCGTAGCAAAGTCTGCCCCTGCTGCACCCGCATCCACGCAGAAGCCCGCTCCGGAAGTTAAGCCTTCCGAGCCTATACCTAATCCGCTTCCCGTTCCCAAGAAGAAAGGACATAAACCGATCGATTTCAAGGAAGACGTTAAAGTTGCCGCGGATGATGACTGGGATTATGATTACGACGTTGATGCGGATGATGATTGGGATGTGGAATGACATGATTACGAAGTAATCATGTCACGGCGACATCGACTATCTCGCATGAAGTGCGAGATAATCGATGTTGGTTTGATGAAATTTACCTTGAATATATATGAAAAGTTTTATATAATCTTAAAGGCGCTCGTCGAATACAGTTCGTTGGTTCTTGAAATCCGTTCAAGCGCCACCTAAGGAGACTCGCGCATTTAGATTCGCCTTCGGCGAATGGGCGCTCGTCGTGTAGCCAGGGTCCCACCGCTTCGCGGTTCCCCCTAGCAACATATGCTTCCGTGGCTCAGTTGGTAGAGCGAGGCATTCGTAATGCCTAGGTCGCCGGTTCGAGTCCGGCCGGGAGCTTTATTGTAAAAGGGATACAATCCCATCAAAACAGGAGCATCAGCAGATGCTCCGTATTTTTTAAGTATCGAAAAGAGGAATACCATGGCACAATTATGGGGCGGAAGATTTACCAAGGAAACAGATAAGAGGGCATATGAATTCAATGCATCGATAAACTTTGACAAAAGACTTCTTGATGAGGATATCGAAGGTTCTGTTGCCCATGTTTCGATGCTTGCCAAGTGCGGGATCATAACAGGCCAGGAAAAAGATTCGATAATATCAGGCCTTAACGGG
>CADCPL010000204.1 GCA_902803305.1 uncultured Lachnospiraceae bacterium | reverse complement strand
TAATATTTTAATTCATCATTTCATTAAAAATCAAGCGTTATTTCGATATCTTTTTGCTGTATAATAGCTGAGTAACCCCAGGTTGGAGGAGAAATATCATGAAAAAATTATCTGTCTTATTTGCGTTACTGCTTTGCCTGTCTTTGGCGGCCCTTGTTTCCTGCAAAAAGACCGGCGCGGAAGCCGCTAAAACCGACGCAAAGCCCGCCGCTGCAGACACAGCCACCGCGACATCCGGATCTGATGCGAGTGAAGCAACCGAAAGTACGACATCTGCTTCGAACAAAATGAACATCACATGGGACGGGTCCGATGTTTCAGCGCACGAATATACGGCAAATTACAACGACTCAAAGGTCGGCAAGATCTGTGTCATCGATTTTTCGGACAACGGGCACTCTTATGAGCTGTGCATAAACGGGCTTACCGAGGAGTTCACGGATCATCAGATAAATACGATGATCGAAGCATTCCTGTCGGAAAAGACATTGACCATTACAGGGGAAGATCTTATCGATGCCGAGAAATTCTCAGAGCATATATACGGGTCGCTCGGTGACTGGGTATTTTCGGATGATTACAGAAAAAATGACGACTGGGGAGACTATTCCAAGTGTTGGGCAGGTTCGGCCGCAGACATGCTGTGGACGACCGGTTGGGCACAGCTTGGGATGCAGAACAATCCGGATCTTTCCATATCAAACGTCGATGATCTGTTTACTTTTTATGATAATCACTTCATCAACGATGCCGTACTATTTCAGAAGGATGCGATCGACTTTTTCATAGACGGTGGTACCGACAGCTATTCAATGGATGAAATCCCCGGAAATGCTGCAGACTATAAATCGGATGACTATTCTGCGTTCGTATTGCTGACAGAGGGCGATCCCATCGAGGATGGAGTCACATGGATCAAAGACATGAAGAACGGAACATCCGTCGGCCTTTCCATCATGATATTGCCCACAAGCTATCCGCTGAAAGACTCTACCGATGATGACGTTACTGCTTATTATGATGATGAAAAGAAAACTTATATGAAAGAGGTTGGAAACGAAATTGACGCAAACGACGATAAGATCGAATCTGCTTTTTACGTTTATGACGATCAGGGAAACACCGTAAAAGTCGAACAAAAGGATGATGATACATACGCATCCGATGACGGAAAAGAATACGATGCGTTCAATGTCCTCAAAGGAGACATCTATCCGGTCGAGAACGGATACTATGCTGTGATAGATGACGGTTATATCGACTATTTCACGGCATGCGACAAGGATGATATAGATCTCGATAACGGTCAGGAAGAGATTACCGTAGGGTACGGACAACATGCGATCACGGTAGCAGGCTATGTTATCGATGTTGATGAAACACAGCCGGCAGACAGCATAAAAGCGCTTTTTGTCACCGATTCCGATAACGATGCGCATTACTACAATATGACAGGTGACGTGCGCGGAAATGAGCTTAAGTCAAAAGCCGAGCGTCCAAATACGATACAGATGTTCAGGACCGCTGCCGTCTCGTCAGATGGAGACATCAAGACCATAAATCTCATCGGCTATATAAGCGACGGCAACGCACCCATCGCATCTGTGACCGGCCTTAAGCCTGCACCTTAACGATCAATAGTGTTATGAGACTGTTTCTGGCGATATTACCCGACAACGGAATAAAGGATGAGCTCTGTTTTGTTCAAAAGCGGCTACAGATGCAGGGAGTGAAAGGCGATTTCACGCCCCGCGAGAACATGCATCTTACACTTGCTTTCATCGGAGAATACGGTGATCCCGGGTTTGTTTCTGAAATACTCGGGGAAGTTACCTTTGAGCCTATGAGACTTGTGATCGACGGTTTCGGATGTTTTGACGATTCGTTTTGGATAGGCGTTAAAGAAGACAGAGGACTTGAAACCAATGTAAAGCGGATCAGGAAAGCACTTGCGGATAACGGGATACCTTTTGATAAAAAGAAGTTCATGCCTCATATGACGATCGCTCGCAGGATCGAATACGAAAAAGGCTTTCCCACGGATGCCCCGTTCCCTGCCGGAATGGATGCTAACGTGATTTCACTCATGCGCTCGGACAGAGGCAAGAACGGAATGATATATTCGGTTGTTGACGAATGGTCCGTATTTTAATACATTACCGGCTGTACTTTTCTGAACTTCCCTGCTCGAAACCACCGTAACCGTCACTATATGTGTAAGTAACGTCATATAACCCGTCAGCTGCTATACGGACCAGCGGATTATAGGGCCCCATAAAATCATTGATCTGCTTATAGTAATCATCTTCCTTAACGCTTTCTCCGTTTATGGAATACTTGGCGTTTTCATCCATGCTTGATGCTTCCGCAACAAATACTTCCTCAAGCTTACCGTTCTCTATCCTCGAGAACACATCTCTCATTCCGGCAGCCGCCCCGCTTATATGGATGAGATTTGCTCCTATCGCATAATCAAGATTTGCTCCGTCAACGCCTGCTATCACGCTTGCAACCTCAACAACCTTACCATCGTGATATGTGAAAATAAATGCGTTCTCATGATCAAAAGATCCTGTGGAATCGCTTGCGATAAGCTCGGGAATATCACTGCCGGTATCATCGATAAATGCAAGTGTAAACTGGTCTGCCAGTCCGGCGGACTTAAGTTCATCCATCTTATCAAGATAAACATCATAACCGCTACCCTCATCTGTCTCTTCCACAATTTGATCTGTACTTACGGTTTGATCCACGCTTACATTTTCAGCTTCTTTTCCGCATCCGTACAATCCGGAAAAAGCAAGTGCAATGCATAAAACTATCGCCACTTTGTTGATTTTTCTTTTCATCCCGATGTCCTCCCGTTAGTAGTGGTTACAACCTTTATGATTATAAAAGCAGCAGCCATTTGACCATGGCTGCTGTACGAACGCCCGTAACATACTTACGCATCTTCTTTATGAATATGCTGGGTAATGTTGATCGGAAATCCTGACGGGGAAAATAACATGGTTGCTTTTGAGGAACTTGTATCTGTTACCTTATCTCCGCGCGGATTCACAAAACCATGCGCAATAAGAAAATCATATGCCTCCTGAAAATTATCAACATTCATAGTAATAGATGTCAGATCCTGTGGAACATGTTCTGAACTTGCAATGTTTATACGATTTCCGTTAGCATCCTTCATATTATAGTTTGTGTTCTGTCCGCCCTCTATATCTGTCTTGGTATGCCGTCTCTCAAAACCGAGATCTTCAAATACCTTCATGACGGATTCCGGATCTTTTGTTACGATCATCGGGCAAAATCCTGTAATCTTCATTATGCTTCCTCCTGTAAATATCTGTTTTATACACTATAGTATATCTATTCTCTGCTTTAGTACAGTCCGTTGATGAATTCGGTAAGAGCCTCTCGGTCATAATACTCTTCAGGAGCAGTGATCGCGTAATCAGGCTCCGCTCCCCTGTCGATATCATAGAACGCGCCGTTCATAACAAATGACAGACGTTTGTTCCCCGAAATCTGGAACGAAGTACCCCAGGCGGATGATACAGGCTGCACTACACAGCTTCCACCACCGGATGTCCTGCCAAGCAGGGTGACTTTGTTGGATTCCTTGAAGATACAGGGCACGAGGTTTCCGCAGGAGAAGCTCACAGGTGAGGTAAGACAGAACAGCTTCCGATCTCCCAGTCCATCCTTCTCGTCAAACTTACGGTCGCGGTTTACATCGGCCCGATATGTGGAAGAGCACATTGCGCCGGTCATGGTATTCTTCATACCGATGGAAGCCTCGCCCAAATACCATGCAAGGACAAACACCGCTGTGTCTGCTACCCCTCCCAGATTACAGCTCAGGTCGATAACAACATTTTCGATCGGGCTGTCCTTCCTGGTGATCATCGAATGAGCCTTCATGATCAGCTCAATGGTGTTTTCATCAGAGAAGTCCTTAGGATCTTCTACCTCATAGTACTTTTCACCATCTGTGCTGTCCATAAAGAACTGATCAAAAGTAATGTATGCCGTGTTGCCAACTTCCTCATAACCGGGAACTCCGTCAGGATAGGCCTTCTCGCGAGCTTCCGTATAGACATTATGATGACCTTCCCATCTGTATTCCGAGGCTCCGACAGGCGCTTTGTAATCTACTTTGCCAGCCAGATATGAAAATCCCTGGAACTGAGAATGTCCATCATCAAGATAATCGGTGATCAGGCGGTAAACAGCCTTATCTGCATTTTCGGGATCTGCTGACTGAAGCATCTGTTCAAATCCTACTTCATGGAAAAGATTGGCAAAGTGCTCGATCTCATGGGGTTCTTTAAGACCGTACAGATAATCCAGCATAAGGCAGAGTTCGCCGTATCCGTATTTTGCCAGAGCATCACTTCTCTCTCCCTTATCTCCGGCATAGTAAATGTTTTCGCATTCAGCTAATTTACTGGCAATTATCACGCTCTTGCCGTTAAATAACACGCTGGTTCCAAGACCGGCCGAAATGATAAAATCACAGATTGTCTGGAAAGGCACTAAATAAAGCCCGTCCTGCTCGACCAGCTCAATACCGTAATCCGAAAGAGGCAGTATCAGGGCATCGCCATAACGGTCAAAGGATCCTCTGTCGACCTTCTCAAAGACTGACGGCTCCCCCGCATCGTTGAAACCCTTCATTGCAGTCATATCAAGAAGAGTAGAGCTTCCCGGCTTCTTGCAGAACAGATCGAAGTCCATAAACTCGATGGTTTCCGCATCAAAATCGATGGTCATCGGGATATTGTTATCAAAAGCTTTTTCATCTTTATTGTGACGGGTATAGGTTACGGTCGAATCATCTGTATCCATGGAAACGCTGATCCCGGATTCTTCCGCTTCAAACAGTGCGTCGTTCAGCAAGGTCTGAAGATCCTTAGACTCGATATAAGGCAGATCCGTTGCGTCATCCAAAAAATAAAGCGTCATATCCATGCCAAGCTCTTCTTCGCCGGCACAGAGCGGAAATGATGCGCTTGTTATCTTGTGGGTCACATGACTGCTCAGACTTTTTTGCCCATCCTCCGCCGAAGAAGCCCCGGCCGGATTAATGTTGACGTTACAGGCACACAGGCTAAGAGTCATAGCCAGTGCCAAAGTAAGTGAAACAAGTTTTTTCATTGTAAATCCTCCATTCATTAATTATTTTCCCAAACATCCAGTGATGTCCGGGGTTTCTTTTTCATCATGTAAAGGACGACCGCATTGAGTATGACAAATATGATGATCGGGGTTATAGACGCTTCAACGCCAAACTCCGAATTATAAAACAGAGTATTTTTAACGGAAGCCTGGTCAAGCTTGAATATAGAAAAACTGTAAATAGTGCCGCTGTTGGGTAATCCGAAAATGAAATTCTGTGTGAAATTCCATGCAGTATGTATCGCCATAGCTATCCACAGTGAGTCGAAATAATATACCATAAGGCAGAACAACACGCCTATCAGATAGATGGATATAATTGCCCATATTGTACAACCCGGGATTCCCATGTGCACAATCACAAAGGCCACAGGGCTTACCAGGATAGCTACCCACGGATTTTTATATCCTTTCCTGAGCCGTTGATACAGAACGCAACGGCAAATAATCTCCTCTCCTGAGGACTGCACAAACACCGAAATAAACACAAGTAATATCTTTATCACAGGGAATGAATCGTAGGTAATCCGGATGTCCCCATGTAAAATGGCAACAGTGGCGCACAAAGCATTTAACACCATTCCGATCAGAAGCCCCCAAAGAAGCATTTTAACTGTATTTCCTTTCGGTTCCCTTCCAAATGCCCGAAGTGCCGGTTTTTCAGATTTTACAAGGAGAAGATATATGTACGCAATTATCCAATAGCCGATAAATCCAAAGTTATCACCCAGCGCTGAAACAAACTCTGCATTATTTTCGTTGCCAAGCAACTTAATACCCGATCCGATTGCCAAAGCAATGGCGCTTCCCACAATAAACATCATGGCGAACACAAGAAATGAAATTATCATTGAATCCGTCCATTTAAAACCGTCACGATGAATCTTA
>CADCPL010000203.1 GCA_902803305.1 uncultured Lachnospiraceae bacterium | reverse complement strand
GTCATAGTGACCGGGCTTGGCGATAACAGCAAGGAGGAAACAAAGTATTACGGCAGCAAGGATAAATACTTTACTATCACAAAGGGTACCTTTGCCTGTTTCTGACGTCACAACTCAAAGGGGTTACAAATCCGAGGATTTGTGACCCCTTTTTTTGTTTATTTTTCCTTGCTTGATGGGTAGACTGTATTGTGACTATCAAATGATCATATCAGGATAAAACACAGAGTCTCTATGTCTTAAATGATATAGGGACTCTTTTTTTTGTTGATTTTACGCTGTTCAGAGACTATACTATTTTGGGGTATTGAGGCATGAATCATAACGACGATTATCTTATAAAACATACATTCCAGAGATACTTGGGCCCGACCGTGCTGGCACTGCTGGGTACCACTTTTTCGTCATTCGGAAATACGCTCCTGGCAGGGAGGTTTCTCGGCAAGGACGCTCTTGCCGCGATGAGCCTTATGTCAAGCTTTACATTCCTGTATGCGATGCTCGGATGCCTCATTTCCATAGGTGCGGCAACAAGGTCATCGATATCCATGGGGTGCGAAGACTTTGAGACCGCCGCCAAATATGAGTGGATGTCACTTGCCCTGTCGCTTGCGATACCGATCATCATATCCGTTCCGTGCCTGATCCGTTTTGACGGATTGTATGCATGGCTCGGTGGAAATGAAGCTGCATATGCGATCGGAGCCGGTTACGGAAAGCTGGTCATTGCTTTCGGATTCCTCAACACTCTTATGTATTTCCCGTTCAATTTCCTTCGCCTTATCGGAAAAGGAAAATACGGTATGTATTCATTCGGTGCGATGGGGATCATCGATGTGGCGCTCGTGTACGTATTTTTAAGGCTCGGGATGGGACCGGTAGGTATAGCGCTCGGATATATACTGTCAATGTTTCTTGCAAACGCGGCCGGACTCTATTTTCTTTTTACCAGGAATCATCTTTTTAAGATCACAATGCCGGAGTTAAGCCTGATGCCGCGAATGCTTAAGAATATCGCGTTTTTCGGCGGATCATCGGGACTGAATAATCTGTGCAAGATGCTGCGGACCGTAGTTCTTAACCGCATCGTGTCTGCATATCTCGGAGATGACGGCCTTGCTTCGCTTGCAGTCGGATTTTCCGTGATCAATCTTGCTTCATCATCCGTGACCGGGTTCGGACAGGCGATATCGCCCATCATAGGGATACTTCACGGAGAACGTGACAGAAAAGGTCAGCGCCAGACGATCAAGATAAGTATAGTCAATGCGCTAGCATTCCATGCGCTGCTTGCACTTATTATGGTGATCTTTGCGCAGCCGATAGCCGGGTTTTTCGGTATATCCGGAGCTGACCACCTGGCCGACACAGCACTGCTTGTGAGGCTTGTTGCGATCAGCCTGATCCCTTCTGCCGTTATCAATATTCTGATCTATTATTATTCCGCGATCGGAGAGAACAGATGCGCGATGATCATGACCGTCATGCACGTGCTTGTGTTTACAGTGGTGCTTGCAGCCGTGCATCTTTCTTTTGATGAATCCAATTGGTACGCTCTGTCGTTCATATTGGCCGAAATCCTTGATATCCCGGTCATGGTTCTGTATAGTATGATCCGTAGAAAAATCCGGCCGGATCTGGTCGGAGTGATGCTTGAGAACAGCGCATATTCGGACAGGTTCTTCATGACCGTATCCGACGGAACAGAAGAAGGAGCCGTTAAGGCATCGGGAGAAGTTGTTGCTTTTTGCGAGGAGAATGATGTTTCTCCCGCATTTTGCATGAAACTGCCGCTTGTTGTGGAGGAACTCCTTGTGGTCATGGCGCGCCACTGCAAAACAGATCCTTCATTTCGCATAGATCTGCGTATCTCGCTTGTCGAAGAAGAGGTCGTAATGCGCATGCGGTGCCCGGGAACGACTTTCAATCCGATAGAATGGTTCAGGGACAGAAAGTCCAAGCTGTCTATGGAAGAGTTCATGGAAGATGAGAGCTTCGGCATGAACATGGTCGACAAGCTTGTAAGCAGAGTTAAATATTCCAATGTATTTGATATGAATAATCTGATCGTTTCGATGAGACGCAGCGAAGGGACGGAAAAACAATGAGTGATGCACCGGCAAAGACTATAGTACTTGCAAATCACAAGAACGGCGGTGAGAAGACTTTTACGCTTCGTCCTTTTGTTTACGGAGACGAGGAAGACGTGATAGAATGCGTAAGAGAGGAATACGGTGACACGTATTATCGCAGGGAGTATTATGATAAGGATATGCTGGACGAAGAGATAAAGTCGGGAAGACTTCATCTGTTCATGGCCTACTGCGGGGATGAAGTGTGCGGGATACAGTCGATGATCTTCTATACGCCTGAAGAGACAAGAATGGAGGCCGCGACACAGATCTTCAGAAAAGCATACAGAGGCTACGGCCTGGCCTATGAACTCGTTAAGTATACGTATAAATACGCCGGAAATGTCGGTCCGAGCTGCATTTATGCATCAACCGTGATATTCCATGATCTCACTCAGAGCATGTGCGAAGGCGCGGGGATGGTCCCTGCCGCATTTAACTTCGGAAGCCATTTGACATTGCGCATGCAAAACAGCTTTAAGCTTGGAAACAGCGAAAAATACGGCCAGGCTATATTGATCCTTCCCGTGGCGAAGAAGGATGTGGGCACTGTATATATACATCCGGATATAGAAGATATGGTAAGAAGTCTGTATTCGGATCTTAAAGTCGGTTATAATATCATTACATCGGCTGATCCTCATGATAAGGTTCAAGCCGAGTCCGATATGAGCGTATCGATCAATGACAGGGAGCAGAGCATTTGTATCAAGGTAAAGTCGATCGGCAGTGATCTGATGGAACGGATCCTTGATATCAGAGCATCGCATTCGGAAAAGTATTGGACCATTCAGCTGATCCTTCCGGTTAATACGGCTTCTGCCATAGATGCGTACGAAAAGCTTAGGAAAGAAGGCTTCTTCTTTACCGGAGTAAGAGCATGTTGTTCTGATACGGAACAGATATTCATGAATTATATAGGTGACGTGGTCATCAATTATGATGAGTTCGTTCTTACCGACGAATTCAAAAAGCTTCTTGAAATGATCAGGAGACAAATATGAAAAAGAAAAGATCGCTTGGAACAACCGTACATATTTCGATGATCTCGCTTGTCGTGTTCACACTCATTGTGGTATCGGCAACCATGGTCTTCAGACTGTACGTTATCAAGGGTACGCTGATCGCAAACAGCGGTAAGCTCGGTGAGCGCGCCGGAGAGATATCTTCAACGTCCATGGCTGCGGAGGTTGATGCCGGGCTTAAAAGAATAGTTACCGATCAGGCCGATATAGTGGATTCCAATTTTGCACATTTCAGATCATCAGTAGAGCTTATAGCAAGTGATGCAACGTTTTTGTACGAGCATGCCGATGAGTTCGGAAGATTTCCGGTTGAAGAACCTAAAGCAGAGAATGAGGGCAAGCTCGTAGTCCATGTGACTCACAGCGAGAAGACCGATATGGAAGATCCGGCGGTTATAGATGAACTGGGCCTTCTCGGTAATGAATCAAATACACTCATGTCAACACATGCGGGAAACCCTGCGATGGCGAAGTGTTATATCGCTACAGAATCAGGTCTTATGATAGAGGCCGACAGGGATTCGGATGACAAGATCGCCGAGGACGGTACGGTTAAGTTCTATGAGGCATCCAAGCGTCCGTGGTATATAGGGACCAAGGAAAATATGGCTACATACTTTACCAATGTTACTCCCGAGACCAGCGGTAAAAGGATAGGAATGATGTGCGGAACTCCCATAATCGCGAACGGAGAGTTCAAGGGAGTTGCATGTGCGGGAATGTACCTGGATGATCTTGATGAGATGGTACAGTCGACAAAGGTCGGGAAAGACAGCATATCATGTATCGTGAACAATAACGGACAGCTCCTGTTCTCATCGGGAAACTTACCCGAACTCATGATCACGAAAGAAAATGCGGAACGTGATCTTCGCGAGTCCGATAATAAAGAACTCGCGGACCTGGTACGCGATGCCGTGAACGGAATGGAAAGTTCCAGGATAATCGAACTTGACGGCGAGACATACTTTGTGGCATTTGCATCAATGGAAACAGTAGGATGGTCATTCGTCATAATGATGCCTCAAAAGGTCGTTCTTGAGTCTACCAACGAACTGCTTGATGAGATATCCGCCATGACCAGGCAGACCGAAGTGGCTACGAATACCGCACTCGGAAGACTTCTGTTCGGCATATTGCTCATAGGTATCGCAGCTGTAGTTGTAGCATCTATAACAGCATTCTACATGTCCAAATCCATAGCGGCACCGCTTCGCGATCTGACTTCGAAAGTCCGTAAGATCCAAGGTGAGGATCTTGATTTCGAATGGAATGAAGCGGGTGATGAAGAAATACAGACGCTTGCTGAATCGTTCCATAACATGACCATACGAATGAAGCAGTATATAGATGAAGTTACACGGGTTACTGCCGAAAAGGAAAGGATAGGAGCGGAGCTTTCGGTCGCTACGCAGATCCAGGCGGATATGCTCCCGAGGATATTCCCGCCATTCCCGGAACGGCATGAGTTCGAATTGTTTGCTTCAATGGATCCGGCAAAAGAGGTCGGCGGCGACTTCTATGACTTCTTCCTTGTAGATCAGGATCATCTGGGACTTGTGGTTGCAGACGTATCCGGTAAAGGTGTTCCGGCGGCGCTGTTCATGGTCATTGCAAAGACACTTATCAAGAACGGTGCGCTTATGAAGAGATCTCCCTCGCTGGTGCTCCAATATGCAAACGAGCAGTTGTGTGAAGGTAATGAGGCAGAGCTTTTTGTTACGGTATGGATGGCCGTTATCGAGATATCAACAGGAAAAGGACTTGCTGCAAATGCCGGCCATGAGCATCCCGCTATAAAGCGTGCGGACGGTAAGTGGGAGCTTGAGGTATACCGTCACTCACCGGCGGTCGCAACAATGGATGGTCTTAAATTCTCCGAGCACGAGTTTGAACTTCATCCGGGCGACCTGTTATTTGTATATACGGATGGTGTTCCCGAGGCAACAAACAGTAATAATGAAATGTTCGGAACAGACAGGATGCTTGATTCACTCAACAGGGATCCCGATGCAGATATCACTCAGCTTCTCAGGACTGTAAAAAAAGACGTGGATGAATTTACGGGAGATGCTCCGCAGTTTGACGACGTTACCATGCTGGGGCTGAAATGGAATGGAGGACAGGAGTAACATGGGACAAAGTATTTCGGAACTTGAACCCTCTGAGGTATTTAAGTTTTTTGATGAGATAACAAAGATACCGAGGGGATCAGGAAACGAAAAAGCGATAAGTGACTATCTTGTTGATTTTGCAAACAAGCGCGGACTTCTTGCATATCAGGATGAATGCAAAAACGTAACCATACTCAAGCCCGGAACGACCGGGATGGAAGATAAGGATACCGTTATACTGCAGGCCCATATGGATATGGTCTGCATAGCCGATAAAGATGCTGCCGTTGATCCCGCAAAGGATCCGATCGATGTGTATATAGACGGAGATTACATTAAGGCAAGAGGTACAACTCTCGGAGCCGATGACGGCATAGGAATGGCTCTTATTCTTGCTGTCCTTGACAGCAGCAATGTAGCTCATCCGATGATCGAAGCGGTGTTTACGGCGGATGAGGAGGTGGGACTTGACGGTGCGAACGGATATGACTGCTCAAGACTTAAAGGAAAAAGGTTCATTAATCTTGATTCCGAAGAAGAGTATCATCTCGTGATCGGATGTGCCGGAGGTTGCAAGTGCGATATCAGTTCGAAGTGCAAGACCGGAAAGGTCGAAGGTATGATATATGAACTGGAGATATCGGGTCTTACCGGGGGACATTCCGGTGTGGAGATACATAAAGGAAATGCGAACGCCAATTCACTGATGGGATGGCTTCTTACGGAGGCTATGGAAAGTGTTGAGCTTAATCTCGGCTCATATGAGGGCGGGATAAAAGACAACGCAATCTGCGCCGAGGCATCAGCAACGGTCGTTGTGAAGAAGAAGCATGCCAAGACATTTGAGAAGATAGTAAAAGCGTTTTCGGATACGGTGAGCACTGAATACTGCAGTACAGATCCTGATCTTACCGTCGTTTGCAGGGATAAGGGGAAAGGCAAGCTTGAAGTTATGTCAACCAAAGACTTCACAAAGTTTGCAACTCTTCTGAACATCCTGCCTCACGGCGTAGCAAAGATGAGTCAGATTGCGGATATGGTAGAGGCAAGCTCCAATCTTGCCATAGTTTCCGCCAAGCCCAAGAACTTCAAGATATGTGAGAGCATACGCAGCAACAAGGAGGCTACGCTTGAACTGATGCTGAGAAGGGTGGAGATGATCGC
>CADCPL010000202.1 GCA_902803305.1 uncultured Lachnospiraceae bacterium | reverse complement strand
TCGATGTCGCCGTGACACAAGGCCTCCGTCTGCTTCGCAGACACCTCGTGTCATACATCACTCATACTCGCCGACAATATCTATGATCTCCTGTGCATACTTTGGATATTCCCTTACAAGAGCTTCCAGTTCCTTCTTGGCAGTCTCCAGATTATAGATCTCAAAATCAATTCCCTTTTTAAGCCGCTGCCTTTGAACGATAAGCTGCTTTCTGATGTCCTTTGCTTCTTCCTCGTAAACAAGAACTCCCGGCTGATATATCCATACGGACGGATCGTTTATATGGTAGTGCTTGAGCAGGCGATACAGCTCGCTCCGGGCTTCTTCCATGCGCTGACTGATATCCGAATCATGTTCTCTTGCCTTCTTCTCTTCGGCATACTTATCCCAGATATATGCAAGTTCATGAGAATTCATCACGCCGTATTTGGCATAATTGTAATCAAGCACATTCGTAATGTTGACATATTTGATCTTAACTGTGTTCTGAACGCTTATCGCCTTACTCAGTCTTCTGTTGGCTCTTGAGATCTCCGTCTGTGCATTCTGATACATAACAAATGAAGATGTCAGCAGAACCGCAAAGGCACCGGCAAGAATTATCCAGCCCATTTCAACGTCAACATGCATCGCCTGATTGAGCACGAACATGAGCGCCGCAGCCATGACCGCACCGAATATCGCAACAAATGCGATGTTCTTAGCCGTATGGGCCTTTGATCTTTCCTCTTTTCTCTGATATGCGACCGCTCCCTTTTCTCCCTCAAGAAGGTTCAGATCGCGGCGGACTGCCATCTGATAGTCTTCGTCTTCCTTCATCTTGGCCAAGATCGAAGGTATCTCCTTTGCCAGTCGTTCCATCTCGCGATACTGGGACTCGGTGATCTTTTTGGACGGGCGGGTGTAATTGCTGTCTTCCTGCTCTATCTTGATGACCCTGTTTGCCCTGATCCTGACCTGGCTCTTATCGGCAAGCGGAAGTTTTTCAAGTTCCTCAAGATCTGCGAGGCGCTGCGTAACCTGCTGATACTCGACCTTCTGAGCGTCAACGTCCTTGGAAGCAACAGCCATCATATCGCAGTACTCTCTTACGTACTGTTCGCGCTGCTGCTTGTCATTCATATTGAGGGTGCGGCGTCTCCTGGATGCTTTTGCAAGCGACTCCATGAGCGACTCTGCCGATTCCGAATTAAAGTTTATCTCGATATCGTCAAAATCATCTTCGCCGAATCCGAGTATGTCTTTGAGCCAGTCTATGATCTTCATCTATTCCATCATCCTTCTGTAGTCTGTTTTCCAGTCTTCAAGTACATTGTCGAGCATACGATAGTATTCCGATACCTTGCCGGCATCGTGAAGATCGATGATATCACGCATCGTATCTCCGTACGGAGTATCTATCTGAGCCTCTCTTGCGGATGCCATGAGCCTGACCGCTTCAAGTGCTATCCTTTCATCGTATCCGTTCTTGACGACTATCCTGTCATACTCACCCTTCTTGGCTGTGATACGCAGGCACACAAGATACATGATAAGGCTCTCTCTCGATCCGTCCAGATCATATGCCTGCTTGAAATAGTCTGCCGCTTTGTCCAGAAGGAACATGAGAGCATAAGCACATCCCACGTTATGCAGTATCGAGCTGTAGAGCTCGGGTTCTTCCTCTTTATCAAGGACCGACAGAACATATTGGTACTCCTCAATAGCCCTCGGGTATTTATTTGCAACGAGAAGATTGTCTCCTCTTACTTTTCTCTTTGCAGCAAAAGAAAGCGACGCATTATCGACAAGGATCTGTTTGATCTTTGTTATCTCTTCGTCATTGCAATAGTTCGTGTCTATGAGTATGGTCGTCACCATCTCGCCGAGAGTCTTGCCCGCTTTTATCATCATGCGGAGCTTCGCGGCAAGCGGAGCCATGTCGAGATTATCGCGCATATAGTCACACAGCCTGACATCGATAAGATCGTTGTCAAGAATATACGCATTGGTACACAGGTAATAACACAGCTCATCCATCGAGTATATGTTAACACCCAGTCCCGAAAGGAAATATGGAGTTGCGGATAATGTGCCTATGCACATGTACAGTTCTGTAGCCACAATATCTCCTGTTACTCAAATTCTATTATCTTCTGCCATTTTCTGCCCGTCGACGGGAAAAACTCACCGAATCCGAGGTCTTCCACTTCTATCTTCATGCGCGTCTCGGATTCGAACTCAACGCAAAGTCTGAGTCTCGATGCTTTCGGAGGTCTGTCGGGAAGACCGGACAGATCCACTTCGATCGTTTCCGTACCTTTTCCGTCAAGCGGAGTCAGGATGAGCGGGATCGATCTTGTATTCCCCAGGACCAGGTCATATGTCAGGCCGGAGTCATACCAGTTCTCGCCTGCATCAGCCACAGCAAGATATTCCTCTTCCCCCGCCACATACATACGAAGACCCAGATTGAACTTCAGTTTATCACGTCCGAGGAATACGTAGTTTTTGTTCAATTCACACGGCGTGGCCTTGTCTTTTCCGCAGTAGCACGCTCCCTTTGAATACATGTTGCGCCCCTGGAATACGCGCCGTCCCATACACATGAACTTGAGAGTCTTGTTGCACCATCCTCCCTCAAATCCTTCTCCGAGCAGGAACACCGTACCGACGATCTTGCTGGAAAAATAATCATGTGAGATCTGCAGGACAAGTTCATCTATCCTGTCAGCCTTTTCGACAGATTCCTCTTCCTTCATCATGTACTTCGGCATTTTGATCTCTTCAAAAGCAGTCCGGTCGACAAACGCAACGACCGGTTCCGTTGCCCTGTTCATCCACAACTGGTATGCCTTAAGGTGAGGTCCGGAATAATCGAACACGACAACATCTCTTTCCCACAGATCCTCCGGCTGATGTATGAGATAATAATATATACTTTCTTCGTAAGTCTGGATGATTATCTTCTGGCGCGGAACGGGCATCGA
>CADCPL010000201.1 GCA_902803305.1 uncultured Lachnospiraceae bacterium | reverse complement strand
GTCCGATGACCGGCCCGAAATGTGTTTTATGATATGTCGCTTCCGAATTCCTAATATAATATATACTCAGTTGCCCCGACAGTCAAGCATAACAGCAAATATGCATTTATTGTTTGCCCCGGCGGTGTTATAATATATTTGAGGGGTGACTCTTATGCGGAGGATAAGAAAGTAAGGAGGTGACCGGCATGAATAAACGTATTCTTGCGATCGTCGTTGCTGTCATGGTCATTGCGGGCGTGGTAGCTGCAGTGGCATTTACAAAGATAATGTCCAAGATACCCGAAAACAGCCCCGATACGATCGGAAATTCGTCAGGAAATCTCAACAACAAAGGGCTTTTCTGCGAATACGACGGTTACATCTATTTTGCAAATCTCAACGATTCACACTGTCTGTACAGGATGCGTACGGACTGTTCCGAGCCCGAAAAACTCGCCGATATTCCGGTTTCTTATATCAACTCGGCAGGCGATTATATCTATTTCTATTTTGATGATCCCGGCGGCACCAAGTTCATGGGTGTTGCAGGCCGCATGAGCGGTATATTCAGGCTCAAGAAAGGCGAAACCGATTTTGTCTGTCTCGACAAGTGTACTTCAGGTGTGCTGAATCTTGTCGGCAACACTCTTTACTACGAACACTATGACAACAAGAACGGTATGCAGCTGTATCACTGCTCTCCCGACGGATCCGACAAGGGCCTTGCGGTTGACGAGATAGTCAATCCGGCATGCGTTGTTAACGGAAATATATACTTCTGTGAACAGGATTCGATGAAGCTCAAAGTATACAAGCCCGGCAGCACATCCACAAGCGTTATTTCGGATATGCAGATGTACAATCCGGTACTTGGCGGCAATGATCTGTACTTTATGAACATGAACGATGACTACTGTCTGTACAGGTATTCACTTTCGGACGGAAGCCTTACCAAGATCACGAGCGAACGGGTTGATACGTTCAACGTGTACGGAAATGTGATATTTTACCAGCGGAATCGGGATCCGGCGCTGATCAGGGTCGAGACCGACGGAAGCAACTCTACGGTGATAGCGACCGGCAACTATGAAAACATCAACTGCACGAGCATGTACACGTTCTACAGCCCGTTCAAAGAAGACGTTACATACGTGACATATACCTTCGGCGGAAACGGCGAATCATCCAGGTTCGCTCCCTGATGCCTTAAGTTCCAGGTACATCTGTGCCACCGTTTTTCTCGTGACGGGATGAACGGCATACGGCGCGATCTCTGAGAGCGGCGCGAGTACAAAATCACGTGCCGCCATATCATAATGCGGGATGACAAGCTCATCTTCCGCCATGATCAGGTCGTCATACATCAGTATATCCATATCAAGAGTCCTGGGCCCCCAGTGCTCTTTTTTTACCCTTCCCGCGGCCTTCTCGGCATCGCGTAAAAGAGCCAGCAGTTCATACGGTCTTAGTATCGTTTCGAGCACGGCTGCTCCGTTGAGAAAATCATCCTGGTCGGTCTTGCCGTACGGCTTGGTCTCTATGAGTTTCGATACCGACAGTACTCTTATGCCTGCTTTTTTCTTAATGAATTTTATGCCGTCCTCGATGTATTTCTTTCTGTCTCCCATGTTGGATCCGAGCGACAGATATACCCTGTGCCATTTACGCGACACCGTGATGCTGACGCATTCAAGCGGCAGGCCGATGGGCGCCCACGGTTTCTTGATAGTCACTTCCACTTCACGTACAACTTCATTATCGCTTAGCAGTTTATCGGCAAGGCGACAGGCAACAGTCTCTATGAGCCTGCATCTGTTCTTCTTCATCCACTTGGTTATGGATGCACATACTTCGGCATAATCGACTGATCTGTGCAGGTCGTCACTCCTTCCGGCATCCGATATGTCAAAATAAAGATCCGCGCACACCAGGAACTTCTGTCCCAGATTCACCTCTTCCTCGAACACTCCGTGATTAGCGAACACTTCAAGGTCTTTAATGCTGATATGATCCATCTTCCACCTCGCTTACGGCCTCGATCATCCTGATGGCCTGTAAATTTTCCAAAACATCATGTACACGTACGATACTTACACCCGCAAGCGCAGCAAGTACCGTTGTTGCCAGCGTTCCCGGCAGTCTCATGTCAGTGGGAACATCAAGCACTTTTCCGATCACGGACTTACGCGATGTCCCGAGAAGAACGGGATACCCCACCTGTGTGATGATCGGAAGTTCGTTCAGTATACGCAGATTGTCTTCCTGCGTCTTGCCGAATCCTATTCCCGGATCCACGATTATCTTATCTTCGCTTATTCCAAAGTCGACCGCATTCTGAGCCATAGCTATGAGCGCTTCTCCAAAATGGTTGACATAATTTTTTTCATATGTCATTACGATCGGACATTCTCTTTCTCTTACGAGCTTTAGCATATCTTCGTCTATATCTACGCCGGCAACGGTATTTACGATATCCGCTCCCGCCTCAAGAGCTGCCG
>CADCPL010000200.1 GCA_902803305.1 uncultured Lachnospiraceae bacterium | reverse complement strand
GTTCTGTGTAGGTCCTGCAAGGAAAGAATCATCTCCGTCATAAGGAGTGTAATTCTTCTGGATGAAGTCACGTACGTTGACTTCGCTCTCCCACTTACCGCCTACGAAACCATTCCATTCTGATCTCATTGTAACGCCTCCTAATAATTGTAAAATTTTACAAGAACAACTAAGTTCTATCACGTTTTGGTAATTGCTATTATAGTTTGTGTATTGTATACACGTCAAGGCGAACAATGTCTTTTATCTGTATTTTTTTACGTACATAAAAGCCCTGATTTTTATCAGGGCATCTTGTTGACTCTATGGATAAAAAATGCTAACCTATCTGCGAAAAAAACAACAACGGATCTGACTGATCGGAGGTAGATTATGAGTATTACAAAAGATATGACTATAGGCGAGATTCTTGTTACAAAGCCCGAAGTGGCTCCCATACTTATGGAGGCCGGAATGCACTGCCTCGGGTGTCCGTCCGCTCAGGGCGAATCACTCGAAGAGGCAGCTATGGTTCACGGCCTTGATATCGACAGCCTTATGGATAAGATATCGGCTCTTTCTTAAGACAGTAATGTTTCTATTGCATTGTCGGCTATGATACGGTTGTTGTGTTCTACAAAGAACGCTTCTGTGGCGGGAGTTGCTCTTCCCATGCAGCCGTATTCCGACAGGACGTTACATATCCTGTTAAATTCTTCTGTTGTGTGCTCGCCCTTACCGAGTGCGAGTACATAACAGTCGCCCGACTCATCATGATAAAGGGAACTCTTTCCCTTGAAGACTTTGGATACTATCCCTGCAGCTTTTATCACATCGGCAAGATTATCAAATACAAATCCTCTTGAAAGCTCGGCCGAAACATTTGCCTGCTGCTCGATCCTTTCTTTTGCTTCTTCTATGAGTTCGGGATTCTTCGATACTTCCTCAGAGATCTTCTTAAACAGGTCAAGAACCTCCGGCATTTCCTCGCTCACCGATCTGAACAGTTCAGTCATAACATCATCTTCACTGTCTCCCGAATCAGGGGCAAAGTTTGCAAACCTCGTGTCGAGTTCATCGGGATCCTCAACCTTTGTGATTATAAGTATGATGGATTCGGATGAAAGAGGTATGGCCTCGATCATAAGAGGTATATCGTTGGCTTCAAATCCGAGCTCATATGAAGCCTGCTGCATCATATCACGAAACAGGCTCTTTGCCTTCTCGGTCCCGTAAGCAAGCTCCGAAAGTCTGAGCTGCCTGTCGGCAAGATCGGTTCTTGTCAGTGTACATCTAATCTGATGATCATTAACACGTTCAAGTTTCACGTTATACACCTCCTATCGTAGTATATATTTATATATCGGCAAAAATGAATTGTCAATTAATATATCTTACCTGATGTGGTAAAAATCAAAAGTAACACTATATGTAGTACTTGCAAGCCCGTCACAAATCGTATATTATATAACGCAAGATCGCTCTCTTGCAGTCAGTGACGAAAGGAGGGCAGCAGTAATTCATATTTCTTATCTATATTTTAAGTTATATGTCTTAATTTTTCCAGTGAATTTCCTGTGACGACAGGAGATTTGCACATATCAGGAGTTTCTAATCGGGTAATCCCCGAATATTCAACGAATTTGATCATTCGATAACTCCCCTGGTTTTATGATGTATTGGTTGTTCGCAACTGGATTCTTATTTATTTTCAACCGAAAAGCAATAGTGTATCCACGCGCAAGAAGCGGTCTTGAAAATTGTATCATCTACCTGTTAACAAATGCAGGTACCTTCATCGCGGACGGATCTTCTGCAATACCAAACAGAGTTTTCCGATACCGAGTATGCATTGATCCGTCTGCAATATCACTTTGCGGATGAAGTCTTACCGGCTACCATTCCGGTTTGGCAGCTTGCTTAACTTCACATCTGTCTCACATAAGACAATTCTATTCTGCCGCGGGCCGGTAAAAATCATCTATTATCATGAAAGCTTCATCCGTTCCGAAAGCAAGCTGCCAAACGGCAACTCCGGCCAGTTCATGCGCCTTCATGACTTCAAGTTTTCCCTGAAGGGATTTTTCATCTTCAAGCCATATCATGGCTTTGCCGCCGCTTACAGACCACTCGGCATAATTCTGCCCGGTGGCATCGTCCCACTGCGCAGTCGCTCCGGCTGATGCAACAGTTTCAGCGGCCTTGGACATCGGAAGTGTCTGCATATCGACGATAGCTCCGTTTTCATCCACCGTCCAGTACCTTGAATAGAACGGAACTCCGTTTATGAGCTTCTCCTTCGGGACATCCTGCAGTGTATTCTCTATACCTTCAAGGACAAAATCGATAGATGCGACCGATCCTGCTTCTTCCGAACCGCTTGTGTGCTCATCATATCCCATTATGATCACATAATCGGCAAATATGCCCTGTTCTTCACGATCATAGTGCATCGTATATTCCTTGGGAACATAGTTGTCAACGGAAACCACAAGACCCTTCTTGTGTGCAGCCAGACAGAACTCCCTGACGAACTGTATGAACGGCGGACCGTCCTCCGTTGAAAGCGATTCAAAGTCTATGTTGATACCGTCAAGTTTAAGCTGTGCGGCATATGTAAGAAGCTGCTCCGTTACATATGCTCTCTTTGCCGGATCCGACATAACGGCATATGTACTGACCTCAGGGTACGTGAGATTGCTCACAAGTCCCCACACTTTGAGTCCCTTTGCATGACAGGTCTCAACATATGATGCCGACCCTATCGACTCGATCGTTCCTTCGTTGTCAGACAGCGCGAACCATGTGGGCGATATCGTATTGATGTATTTCAGGAATCTCTCGTTATCTTTGAGCGAAGCCGTGGAACTGTCACCCGTTACGTTGTGCCATGCCAGTACAACAGGACTTGAGTAATCTGCAACCTGCTTTACAGTAATGGGCGCCACATTTGTAACAGGCGTCTCGGCTTTGTCATATTTTTCACCAAGATGCTTGAGCTCGATAAATCCGGTGATCAGGTCAGAGGACATGACTTTTATCCACTTCTCATTTTCCGATCCCACTATCTCAACCGTATTACCTTTGCGAAGCTCCTTAAGTACTTCGGCATTCTTGTCGGGTTCGGTCCTTATGGCAACGTTATCCTTGGATACATCAGCTACGACCTTGCTGCCCCACTCTGTCTTGATCTCTGCACGGTACGGCTCCTTTCCGCCTCCGAACAGCTGATACTCAAAGTTCGTGAACACCCTGACATAGTCAAGACATACCATCAGTGTATCACCCTCTGTGTAGCATACGGGATACCCGGCCTGGATCCCCGTGCCCTCAAGAGTGTAGTAAGTCTCTCCGGGAACGGCCGTATATACACCGTCTCCTGTTGTGTAAAGCAGATTTCCGTTCGACGCCTCCAGATAGAAGTTGTCATTGTATTTTTCCACAACAGTCTCATACGGAACGTAAAGTCTTCCGTCCTTTACCGTTATCTTGTCATCGGTCACCTCACAGTTTTCGATGAGCGATGCCGTATCATCCGATGTGGACTTGAAATATTCATGAAGATCAGCAGCCTTGTCCGAATATCCCCATTCATCAAACAGGCCCGTGGTCTGTGCGATCAGCAGTATCACACCGATGAGCAGCATAGCCACCGCAACGGGTATCACCGCCTGCAGTATCTTCCTTCTGCGTTTTCTCCTTCGTCTTGCTTCCCTTGAACTGTTGTAACTCATTATTTATCTCCCTGATGTTTCGATTTACTTAACCGAGGTTCTGTGCTTCAACCAATCCCTTGCCTCCGTAGATCTCACGAAGCTTCGGCTTCTCGATCTTACCGGTAGGATTGCGCGGGATATCGGCAAATATTACCTTATGAGGTCTCTTATACCTGGGCAGTTCCATGCAGAAGTTGTTGACCTCTTCCTCTGTGAGCACGTAATCTTTCTTCAGCTCGATTATCGCACAGCTGACCTCTCCGAGCCGCTTGTCGGGTATACCGATAACGGCTACATCGTGTACCGCATCGTTCGTGCGGATAAAGTCTTCTATCTGAACGGGATATATGTTTTCGCCGCCGCTGATGATAACGTCCTTCTTGCGGTCAACGAGCATGATGAACCCGTCTTCGTCTTCCGTTGCCATATCACCCGTGAACAGCCATCCGTCCGCGAGCACTTCCTTTGTGGATTTGGGATCGTGATAATAACATTCCATGACTCCGGGACCCTTTACGGCCAGTTCTCCGACCTCTCCCCGCTTCACGGGCTGTCTGTTTTCGTCCACGATCATCGTTTCCCAGCCGTAGCCTGCCTTACCTATGCATCCGACCTTGTCTATGTTCTCAACTCCGAGATGTACGCAGCCCGGTCCGATAGATTCGGACAAACCGTAGTTCGTATCGTACTGATGATGAGGGAATATCTCCTTCCATTTCTTGATAAGGCTTCTGGGAACGGGCTGTGCGCCTATATGCATGAGCCTCCACTGTGACAGCTCATAATCCTTGAGGTTGACCTTTCCGCTTTCTATCGCTTCCAGAATATCCTGTGCCCACGGAACAAGAAGCCATACGATAGTACATTTCTCTTTTGATACGGCATCGAGTATTATGTCGGGAGCGGTTCCCTGAAGGAGTACTGCCTTGGATGCCGACAGAAGACTTCCGAACCAGTGCATCTTTGCGCCCGTGTGATAAAGCGGCGGGATCAGCAGGAACACATCATCTCTCTGCTGTCCGTGATGATTCTGCTCACAAGCCGCAGAGTGCATAAGTGATCTGTGCTTATGCAGTATCGCCTTGGGAAAGCCCGTCGTACCCGACGAAAAATAGATCGCGGCTTCATCATCATCCGTTATCTTGATATTGGGACGGACGCTGGAGCAGTTTGCAACGGCCTCCTT
>CADCPL010000199.1 GCA_902803305.1 uncultured Lachnospiraceae bacterium | reverse complement strand
TCGAAGCCCTGTCCCGTCGGGATTATCGCATAATGGTCTTCTATCAGTTTGTCGTTGACGTATCTGGTCTTTGATATACCTTCATACATCTTATTTTCCATTATGTTCTTTGCTGTATCGCTTACTTTGTCGTAGCGAATAAGGCCCGATATGTTCTTCGATATCTCTTTGGCGACCGCTGTGGAAAGTACCCTTGCATTCGTTCTCGGATAAGTCGTCAGTTTCTTCTCATAAAGCTCCTGCGCGACATTAAGCGTATCTGCCGGACTGATCTTGAAAAACTTGGAGCAGTCCGCGGACAGTTCAGTAAGATTATAAAGAAACGGAGGATTCTTGGTCTCCTTCTTCTTTTCTACGTTTTTTATTGTGCCTTTTCCCTCTGCCGTCTCGGTAAGCTTGCGAACAAGTTCTTCGGCTTCGGCTCTTTCCAGAAAGCCGTTATCCTTATACAGCTTGGGAGACATGTAAAACCTGCTCGTCTCCGTTGCTTTCCAGTCGGCTTTTATCGCAGTATCACATAACTGACAATCCGCAAAGATACGATAAAACGGGGTCTTGACGAATGAACGGATCTCCCTTTCTCTTCTTACGACCATCCCGAGAACGCATGTCATGACACGCCCGACTGCAACAACGATGTATTTTTCTCCGAGAAATCCTGCGATCGAATCACCGTATTTAAGTGTCAGTGCCCTGGAAAAATTGATACCCATGAGGTAGTCTTCCTTGGCACGAAGATATGCACTGTCGGCAATATGGTCATATTCCGAGATATCTTTGGCGCCTTTTATACCGTTGCGTATCGCTTCTTCGGTCTGTGAATCGATCCAAACACGCTTCTGATCTTTTCCGGTGACGTGAGCCTGTGCTGCAACAAGCCTGTATATGTATTCACCTTCTCTTCCCGAGTCGGTACATACATAAATGGTACTCACGTCTTCGCGCGTCAGCAGTCTGCTTACCGTTTTAAACTGCTTCTCCGATGACTTTATCACTTCATATTTGAACTCTGAAGGTAAAAAAGGAAGTGTAGCAAAGCTCCACTTCTTATATTTTTCATCGTATGCATCCGGATAACTCATGGTAACGAGATGTCCGACACACCAGGTGATTATGCAGTTCTCGGATTCGAGATATCCGTCATATGATGTTGTCTTCAGCCGCAGCGCCTCGGCAAACTGCTTTGCAACGCTTGGCTTTTCGGCGATAAAAACACTTTTGGGCACCATCTGCCCTCCTATCTTATATCATCTTCTCGAGGAATGCTTTAAGGCGTTCGTTCTTCGGATTTTCAAAGAAATTCACCGGATCGTTCTCTTCGAGTATCTGCTTGTCAGCCATGAACAATATCCTGTTTGCCACTTCTCTTGCAAAAGCCATTTCGTGAGTGACAACTATCATCGTCATCTTATCTTCGGCAAGTTCACGCATGACTTCAAGAACTTCCCCGACCATCTCCGGATCAAGAGCACTGGTCGGTTCATCAAACAGCATAACATCCGGTTCCATGCAAAGTGATCTTGCAATGGCAATACGTTGTTTCTGACCGCCCGAGAGCTGGTTGGGATAAGAATCCGCACGTTCTTCAAGCTTTACTCTTCTAAGGAGCTTGATCGCACGCTCTCTTGCCTCCTCTTCGGAAATGCCCTGCAGCTTCATCGGTCCGATAGTCAGATTCCCCATAACACTCAGATGCGGGAACAGATTGAACTGCTGGAACACCATCCCCATCTTCTGCCTGTGCTTGTCTATATCAACTTTATCGTCAAGGATATTAACACCTTCAAAGTATATTTCACCTTCCGTGGCGCGCTCAAGCCTGTTAAGACAGCGAAGGAAGGTACTCTTACCGGCTCCCGAAGGTCCGACAATAAAAGCAACGTCACCTTCATAGAAATTGACGTTTATATCCGATAAAACCTCTTCTTTTTCATATTTGCCCCGTGTAAACACCTTGCCAAGATGCTTGACTTCTATAAGGGGCTTTTGCTGTTCAGTGTTCACTGCTCTTCAGATTCCTTTCAAGCTTCTTGACCAAACTGTCGAATATCATAACGAAGAAAAGATAGATGGCTGCTGCCATAAGCAGCGGCATAAATGCCGAATATGTCTGGCTTCTGATTATGTCCGCACCTCTTGTAAGATCATCCATGGCAATATAGCCTGCAACTGATGTTTCCTTCAGAAGAACTATCATCTCATTGCCGAGTGCAGGCAGCACGTTTTTGATAGCCTGCGGCAATATGAAATAGAGCATCGTCTGGGTATATGAAAAGCCGAGCGAAAATCCGGCTTCGAACTGTCCTTTGTCAATGGACATGATCCCGGCCCTTATGATCTCGGCAACATATGCACCGGAATTAAGGCCGAAAGCGATAAATGCCACAAGTATCTTGGGGACATTTACGGAAGCAAAGATAACAAAATAAACTATCAGGAGCTGCAGCACCATAGGTGTTCCCCGGATGACGGTGATGTAAAGCTGAGCGATCAGATTTGCGATCTTCCATTTTCCGGTCCGATCATGCGTTGTCCTGATATACGCAAGTAAAAACCCAAGTAAAATACCCACCACGACCGCTACGATCGTGATGAGTAATGTATTCTTGAGACCTGACAGAAGATACATATATCTATCATCTTTTATAAAATTGAGATACAGATTCTCTTTTAAACTCATTATTCTGCGTTGATATACTTATTAATGATCTTATCGATCTCTCCCGATTCCTGAAGTTTCTTAAGCGATGCGTTGATCTGATCGAGAAGCTCGGTGTTCTCTTTTGCAACACCTATAGCATACTCTTCGAGTGTAAACTCTTTGTCGATCATCTTGAGTTCATCGCTTTCACTGACAAAAACCTTTGCAGGCTCTCTGTCAACAATGACTGCGTCGATCTTGTCCTGATTAAGAGCATTTATCGCTTCAAAATACTTGGAGTAACGCTCGATAGTCGCATCTGCGATATCACCGGCATAAATGTCGCCTGTAGTTCCGATCTGTACACCGACAGTCTTGCCTTCAAGATCATCAGGACTTGCAACGGGTGAGTCTTTCTTAACGACTATAACCTGAGCAGCCTCTGTATAAGGATCCGAGAAATTGATGTTCTGCTTTCTGTCCTCTGTAACGGTAAGACCTGCCATCGCAATGTCAGCCTTTCCGCTCTGAACTGCAGCTATAATGGAATCAAATGCCATATCCTCGATAACAAGTTCACGACCTATATCATCCGCTATAAGCTTCGCGATCTCGGGATCTATACCGATTATCTCATTTCCTTCTACGGATTCATACGGAGGAAATGCGGCATTTGTAGCCATAACGAGCTTCTGTGATGAAGATGCGCCGCATGCCGAAAGGCCAAGCAGCATTGCTGTCGAAAGTAAAATGATCAATGATTTTTTCATAATCCATCCTCCCATCTGCATAAAAAATACTTTAATACATTATCATCATAAACCGTTTGTGTCAACGAACCCTTTAAATCCGTCGGTGTCGATCAGGTTTAGTCCTTCTGTCGTTTTTTTCATCGCCGCCAGTTTCTGGTCGAAGCCCAAAGCGGAAAACAGCCATATATTATCACATACGAGCTTATTCTTTTTTATTGATGCCCTGACCAGATCAAAAGTATTATGGTTCATGGCCTGAGCGGATCTGCATGAGCATGCGATGATATTTCCGCCCGCAGCCACAATGAGAAAATCAATTGCGCCCTCTTTATCATAAAAAGGCTCCGTTCCCGTCATCTTGAAGCTCAGCAATCCCGCAGCTGAAAGCATCCTAACATGATCCATGCAAAACAGCGGATATACTTCCTCGGCAAATGCAGGAATGTTCTTTTCAATATATTTCCTGTAAAATCTTTCGGGCCCGAGCATGGCAAGGGACGAGAAATGGCAGAAAACAAACCTGTAATAAAACAGCGTGATCCTGTCGGCTATAACGTATATGGATGTTGCGGCCTTTTTTACCATACCGTATTCGGCAAGCGTTTTAAGATATACGGAAAGCTTCGCTCTGTCCATGTCCATCTTTTTGTGGATATCGTTGAGTTTATTAACACCCGAAGCAAGATATACAAGGATCGAATTATATACGAGCGGTTCTCTTATATCTTTCGGAAGAAAACTGTCGGCATTAAAATAAATATCCGACCATCTTCTCAAGTGACAGATAACAACATCCTTTACAGTTGAAGCTGAGGTTAATCCGGTATAAAGCGCGCCCTTTCCGCCAAGGACGGAATAAATACCGACCGCCTCCGATGCGTTCATGCCCGGAAACATACCCATGAACTCCGCAGGAGTAAGATCATTCAGTTTAATAACGCCTGATATTTCAGATGATCTTCGACCAACCAGGCGTACCATGTCATTTTCCACCCACCTTATATCATCCGAAGCAAGAAGAAACATGGCCGATCCCGGTCTGCATCCTTTATACAGCATATTTGAGAAAAAGTTTATGAGCGTCGGATTTTCTTTTGCCAGATACTGAAAATCATCAAAAATGACAACAACTTTCTCATCACCAACCTCATTGATATAGTTTGTCATCATTTTTTCGTAATCTTCATCAGGGAAAATGAGTGATTTGGTCTGGTCGTAGATCTCGCCGGCAAAAAGTTCCTTCTGAGTGTTATCCCTTACCGAACCGGCTTTGTAATAAAGGCACTGTTTATCCTTTATGAAATCAGATATGATCTCTGAAAGGCCACAGCTGCGCTGACCATAGAGAAGTGCTATATCGTTTGATTTTCTGTCGTAAATATCCTGTAAGAAACGTAAATCCTGCTTGCGGTACATAAATCACCCGGTTTTTATGGGATCTGTCTGATAAGTATCTTTTCGAATTCAACTTTGCTGACGGGTTTTCCGAGAAGGTACCCCTGAATGATATCTATTCCTCGCTCCCGCAGATAGTTGAACTGTTCCTTCGTCTCAACACCTTCGGCAACCGTTTCAAAACCCAGCTTCTGAGACATTTTGATGACGCTTTCGTATATTATTCCCGAACTGTCATCTTTGAGAGCAGTTTCAATGAACGATCTGTCGATCTTGATCGTATCGATCGGAAGCTGCTTAAGATACGACAGAGAAGAATATCCCGTTCCGAAATCATCAAGACTCACTCTCATTCCGAGGCCTCTTATCGTCTTGATCTTATCGATCACATCTTCAAAATTGTTGATGAACACAGACTCGGTTATCTCGATCTCGACCGATTCGGGATTTACTCCGTACATATTGACATTGTGAGCCAGGTTATCGACAAAGTTTTCCTTTTCGAGTGATACTGCGGAAATATTTATGGAAAGTATCATGGGTATATGATACTTATTACGCCAGTCACTCATCGTTCGAAGAGCTTCCTTGAGCACATAGTTGCCGATAGGAATGATCGCACCGTTCTTTTCGGCGATGGGAATGAACTCTGAAGGAGAAGTTATGAAACCGTCACCCTCGGGGTCAGGCCAGCGAAGAAGTGCCTCTGCACCGCGAAGTTTTCCGTCCGCGGCAAAATACTGCGGCTGAAAATAAAGCTGGAATCCTTCTGTTTCGATAGCTTCCTTGAGCTGTTTTTCAACTGAAACATTCTTTATGAATTTATTGAGTATATCAAGTTCAAAATACTGTATACCGTTCTTGCCTCGTTCTTTTGCCTTGTACAGAACGATCTCGGCATTTTTGACAACCTCGAGCGCCGTTCTTCCGGCGTCGGGATATTCCGCAACACCGCATGAAACGGTAAACATGAGCTCTGTCTTGTTCGTCAGCATGAACGGATGACGAAGCCTTTCCATTATCTTGCGATATATGACATCACAGCTTCTCTGTCCGCAGGGATTATAAACAGCCACAACGAACACATCGCTTCCGAACCTTCCGACTATAACGTCTTCGTTGTTAAAATCCTTCAGATACTGTCCGAATTCCTGAACAAGCTCATCACCGAACAAGAGACCTATCGAATCATTGATCTTCTTGAAATCATCGATATCCACGAACATGATCTCGACACTGGTCTCTTCACTGTCGGCCTTCTCACACATATCGCGGAATTTTCTGACGAAATAATTCCTGTTATATACACCTGTAAGTGAATCGTAAAATGCAAGATATTCAAGCTCTTCTGAATTCATTTTGATCCTGGTGATGTCCTTGATCGAAATGATCTTTTCGGTCGGCTTGCCTTCATCATCATAAGTGACATTTGCAAAACAGCTGAGCCAATACCTTTTATTGCGGCTCCTGACCTCGATGGAATCAGTTTCCAGGCCTTCTCTTTCGATCTCAAGCATATGGATCCTGAACAGATCCTGATCCTCTTCGTACAGGAGATTGAGCATATATGATTCGTCATACGGATGATTGGCGATCTTCTCTCCCACCTTATCATCCCACGGCCCTACAAGATCAACTTTAGCGGGCTGTGATCTGTAATCAAAATACATGAAAAGCGTACCGGAGCATTCAGCAATGTGCCGGTACATCTTTTCACTGTTCATCAGTCTTTCATTAAGTGCTGTAAGCAGATCAACCTGATACTTTAAGTCTTCCAAAGGTCCTACTTCCTGTCTATGTAACCTTTTGCCTTGAGCAGTTCCGCGCACAGAACAGCTCCGCCGGCAGCCCCTCTTACAGTGTTGTGGGACAGCCCGACAAATTTGTAATCATATACGGTATCTTCACGAAGACGTCCGATAGAGATACCCATTCCGTTCTCATAGTCAACGTCAAGCGTAACCTGAGGTCTGTTGTCTTCTTCCATATATCTGATAAACTGCTTCGGTGCCGAAGGAAGTGCAAGCTTCTGCGGCTCTCCGCTGTAGTTTACGAGCTTTTCGATAAGCTGCTCTTTAGTGGGCTTCTTACGGAACTTAACAAATACCGTAGCCGTATGACCGTTGAGCACAGGGATCCTGATACACTGACAAGTGATAACAGGCTCATCTGCCTTAACGATCTTATCCCCTTCGATATGACCGAATATACGCAGAGGCTCCTGCTCTGATTTTTCTTCCTCTCCGCCTATATAAGGGATAACATTTCCCACCATTTCCGGCCAGTCCTTGAAAGTCTTGCCGGCACCGGAAATGGCCTGGTACGTGGAGGCAACGACTTCATAGGGTTCAAACTCAGCCCATGCAGCAAGAGCGGGAGTATAGCTCTGAATCGAACAGTTGGGCTTAACTGCGATAAATCCTCTCTTCGTTCCGAGACGTTTTTTCTGTGCTTCTATGATCTCTATATGATCCGCATTGATCTCGGGTATGATCATGGGAACGTCAGGCGTCCAGCGATGCGCACTGTTGTTTGATACAACGGGTGTCTCGGTCTTGGCATACTGTTCTTCAATGGCGCGGATCTCATCCTTTGTCATGTCAACAGCCGAGAATACAAAATCAACCTGTGCTGCAACCTTTTCAACTTCATTAACGTTCATGACAACGATATCCTTGACCGCTTCGGGCATCGGTGTCGTCATCTTCCATCTGTCACCTACGGCATCTATATATTTCTTGCCCGCACTTCTCGGACTTGCAGCAATAACAGTCACTTCAAACCACGGATGGTTCTCGAGAAGAGATATGAATCTCTGTCCGACCATTCCGGTTCCGCCAAGTATCCCTACACGTAATTTTTCACTCATATTATCCCTCCTTTGCTTAATCCGTTGATCATATCTGACTGAGAAGATCACGGGCAGAAGCTATAAATTCTCTCATCACCGCTTCTGCGGGTCCGCCTTTTGTCAGTCTCTTGTCAACGCACGTCTTCAGGCTGATCGCATCGTATATACCATTATCGAAATACAGGCTGATCTTCTGAAGTTCATCAAGCGTACAATCCTCAATGGATTTTGAATTTGAGTCACAGTATATCACAAGTTGACCAATAATTCCATGTGCATCTCTGAACGGCACACCTTTGCCGACAAGATAGTCAGCGGCGTCCGTGGCGTTGGAAAAGCCTTTCTGTGCCGACTTCGCCATTATGTCTTTGTTAAAAGTCATGGTGGCGACCATTTCAGTAAACAGATCAAGACAGTTTCCGGCCGTGTCCATGGCATCAAATGCCACTTCCTTGTCTTCCTGCATATCCTTGTTATATGCAAGCGGAAGTCCCTTCATTGTAGTCAGCATAGACATAAGCGCGCCGTATACTCGTCCGGTCTTGCCTCTTGTAAGTTCGGCAATATCCGGATTTTTCTTCTGCGGCATTATGCTCGATCCCGTCGAGAAAGCGTCATCTATGTTCACAAACCTGTATTCGTTGCTGTTCCATATGATGATCTCCTCGCAAAACCTCGACAGATGCATCATTATGATCGAAAGAGCCGACAGATACTCGATAAGATAATCCCTGTCGGAAACCGAATCCATGGAATTGGCTGTGGGTCCGGTAAACCCAAGCTCTTTTGCAACCATATCGCGATCAAGCGGATATGTAGTCCCCGCAAGTGCACCTGCACCGAGCGGACAATAATTCATTCTGTCAAAAATATCACAGAGCCTGCCGTGATCCCTCTTAAACATCTCGAAATAAGCTGCGAAATGATGAGCGAGCGTAACGGGCTGAGCCTTCTGAAGATGCGTAAACCCGGGCATATATGTCTCGGTATTATCTTCTATAACTGTAAGAAGGCACTCAAGCAGTTTTTTGATGCGAAGTCTCATCTCGGAAATATTGCGTCTGCAGTACAGCCTCATATCAAGGGCGACCTGATCGTTCCGGCTTCGTCCTGTATGCATCTTTTTGCCTGCATCACCTATCCTGTCAATAAGATTAGCCTCAACAAAACTGTGCACATCCTCATATTCGGGAGTAATGGGAAGCTTTCCCGAATCAACATCGGCCTTTATGCCTTCAAGTCCTGTTATGATAGAATCCTTCTCTTCTTCCGATATGATGCCGCACTTTGCAAGCATGGTCACATGAGCTTTGGATCCTTCTATATCATCATGGAAGAGTCTCTTATCAAAACTTATAGAAGCGTTAAAATCATACGCCTTCTTATCGGTCTCTTTTGTAAACCTACCGCCCCATAACTGTGCCATCATGATCTCCTTAAATAATTAGCCGATGATAAAATAAGGGACATCGCAATTGCGATGTCCAGAGCTCCCGGCCGGACTCGAACCGGCGACCTACGCATTACGAATGCGTTGCTCTACCAACTGAGCCACGGAAGCATATGTCACGATCTTCGATCGTGACAGCCCGAGTGGCGCTTGAACGGATTTCAAGAACCAACGAACTGTATTCGACGAGCGTCTTTAAGATTATATAAAACTTTTCTTATATATTCAAGGTAAATTTCATCAAACCAACATTGATTATCTCGCACTTCATGCGATATAGTCGATGTCGCCGTGACATGATTACTTTGTAATCATGTCATTCCACATCCCAATCATCATCCGCATC
>CADCPL010000198.1 GCA_902803305.1 uncultured Lachnospiraceae bacterium | reverse complement strand
GTCTGGATACTCCGGATATATATATATTACGCCACGATTCCGGTACCGGAGTGTTTGAAAGAACAGAAAAAGAAGGTCCTGAAACGAAGAAATGGTACTGCTTATACGCAAAAGATAAGGTAAGGGCATGCGAAGCACCTCAAACAGGCGAAATAAATGAATACAAAGCATCAGAAGGGAAATGGGACATCACGGTTCCTTTTGCCGAGAGTAATAAGGTTCTGTTTGGCGGATCGGCAATACTTTATGACTGGAATGATAATGAGATAGCAAGTTCGAAATATAAAGCAGGGGATAGCGGCGTTACCTTCAGCGGTACCGATTTTACTAATATCATTCCCGGCTACACATATTATGTTCAGACTGTTCCGGATGAAGGACTGGATTGTGATTCGGAGGGTTTTGTTTACAGGTCCGTTACACAGCCGGGGGAAAAGATGCCGTTTGCACTCGGATGCAAAGGGAGTGATCCGGTTGATTCAGGCAATGCCATAAGCGGTTTTGTGATCAACTACGGCTATAAAGAAGACAACTCGGGATATGAGCCTGCATTAAAATGGAACGGTAAGATAGAATCTGATAACAGCCTTCTGATCAAGCCGAAAAACAATGTATCCGACTGGATATTAAAGACACGTGAAACAGGTGAGTCATCCGTAAGTATCACGGTGGATTCGGCGGATTCGGGAGCGCATGTAGCAATAGATCATTCCGCAAGCAGTGCATTCTCACACATCACCAAAAAATCAGACAATGTAAGGATGGGTTGTTCCGACGGTACACTCCTTGCGAAATCAGGCGATAAACAGTATCTGGCAACCAAGTACAATGAAGATCTGAAGCAGGTTCTAACGGCTACGGCCGAAGACAGATCCATGAACTCCCTTAAGTTTAAGTTTGCTGCTGTCGGTAAAGGAGAGAGCGCTCTTGAAGTGCCTGCCATAGCAACTCTCAGGGACAGTTTCAGCCATGAATTACAGCAAAAACTCTCGGCAGGAAGCGACGGCGTCGAGTTTACCGGACTTGAAGCGGGTCAGACGTACCAGCTCACATTAAAGATCGATAACAGTGCGGAATTCATGCCGGAAGGTTGTAACGGAATAATAAGCAATAAGAGCGATACGAGGATATTATACGCTGCAGAACTGAAATGGCCGGTAGAAGCGGACACTTTATCCGATAAAGTTGAAAACGTTAAAGTAAACGTAAAAGATAACGGAAATATCAGGATCGTAAATCCGAATAAGTATAAGATCGATTATAAGATAGTCAAATCGCCTTCATGGAAGGAAGGGGATCCTGTAGTCTCGAGCGGAACGGTAGGCAGGGAATCGGAGCATATCGACACTAATTTCGTTAAGACGGATAAGGGTGAGTCTTACTATGTTTTCTACAGGTACAATGACCCGGACAAGAATGCAGTTTCCAAGTATTGGACGAAGCATCCCGATGAGATCTATGTGGGTAACCTTAAGACGATCAAGGCGAACTGGAAAACAGATATTTCCGATTATAAGTCAACATACAGTGATGACGAATTATCTTTAAGGGCAATGCTGATCACTGCCGGCGAAGCAGTAATAAGCGAGACCGGGGAAGTATATAAGGACACCGGGGTCAGTGTATATGCGATAAATGAGAAGGATTATACAACTGATGAAGCATTAATGACCGATACCTACAAGGTAAGGGATACATCAAATTATGATGCGGGAACTTATGTCGCAATAGTCGGCATAGACTTAACTGCCGAGGAAGCGGCGCAGCAAGGATACAGGGTAGTAAATAAGAGTGAGACCAAAAAGTTTACGGTAGCGCGCGCAGAGCTTACTCTTGAAATACTGCCGACAACAAGGACGGTATTTAAAAAGACCGGAAAAGTGAAAAAATCCGATTGGACCGTCGGAGTTAAGGAAGATGATACGCTCGTGGCAGATCCTTCCGGATACAAGCTCCATTACAGCAACGATTCCGTAACAGGACAGATAACAGATGAGGAGAGGACTTTTGACGACGAAACCGAGTATTCACTCAGTATATCTCCCGTTGATGAAGATGCCGGATTTGTCATAAAAAGAGGAGACACTGTCCTAAATAATAAAAATTATGCGATCAACGGTTTTGGTACGGCAACATTGTATGTATCCGATATAGAAGACGGAAGCAGTCTGGAAGCCCGCAGGAACGATTATACGGATAAGCTTTACTATGACGATCTTAAAAGTTTTACGTCAAATGAGGATCTGAAGACATACCTGGATGTGTTTGTTGATAACGATAAGAAATTGGATGCGGTTGATTATAAGCTCGTTGTTGATGATGTCGAGTCCGGTAATATAGCAGATCTTGACGAGGCTCATAAGAAGACGGGAGCAAGCTTTACCGTTTCGGTGCAGCCGAATGTTGAAGACCTGCCTGTAACGGGTAATAAAAACAAGCTT
>CADCPL010000197.1 GCA_902803305.1 uncultured Lachnospiraceae bacterium | reverse complement strand
GCGAGCGTCGAGTTTGTCGCAAACAATGTCAAGAAGAACGGCTCCGCAACGATAATCGATAAAGGAAATTACATACATATCCAGGACCAGAAACTCCGTCCCACAGAGCTTACCAAAACCGGAATAGCAATGACCGGTAAGATGGCCGGTCTTCTCGGCCTTTCCGAAGGCGATATAGTCAAGTGGCATCTCATCGGAGATGACAAGTGGAACACAACAAGGATCGCACAGATCTACAGGGACCCGTCCATACAGGGGATCACGATGCAGCGCTCCGTGTTCGAAGACATGGAGTACTCTTTCAAGCCAACGGCAGTCCTTACGAACATGAGCGTTGACAGCTCACTTTCCGACGAGGACGAAGTGTCGACGATACTGAACGTCGCCGACATGAAAAAGACCTTTGCCGAAACAATAGAGATGCTAAACGCCATGGTATACATCATGGTAGTTGCCGCGGTTCTTCTCGGAGTCGTGGTGCTCTACAACCTCGGAGTACTCTCTTTTGTGGAAAAAACAAGGGAAGTCGCTACTCTTAAGGTCCTCGGATTTCGCTCATCAAAGATCAGGAACATACTGCAGAAACAGAACATCTGGCTCACCGTCATCGGCATAGCCGTCGGGCTCTACACCGGATGGGCGATGCTCTACGTTATCTGTACGACCGTTTCGGACACTCTTGATATGTTCCCGATAATCTTTGTCCCGACATATATTTACTCCATTGGCGGAACGTTCCTCGTATCCGTCGCCGTCAACTTCATGTTCTCCAAAAAAGTGCGCACCATCGACATGGTAGATGCCTTAAAGGGTGTTGAATAATACCTTTTTCGGTGTTAAAGTGAGAATGTGACAATGCTTCGGAAGGGGTGAGTGTATGGATCAGAACAACTCCAGTGACAAGACATTTCATAAGAACAATAAACATCTGCTGTGCCAGACGGTTTTCTTTGCGGGCACGATAGCGATCAACTTTATACTGCCGCGCAGCGCAAGCATGCTTGGGCTTCCGCTCTACCTTGATAACGTGGGCACTCTTCTTGCTGCGGTTCTCGGAGGATATCTTCCCGGCATATTGGTCGGATATCTCAATAACATCATCAACATGCAGGGAAATCCCGGAAACGCATACTATGTTGTACTCTCTACGATGATAGCGGCAAGCGGCACATATCTGGGCCTCAAGGGATATTTTAATAAATTCGGTAAGGCACTTCTTACAATTCCCGTTTTTGCATTCATAGGCGGAGTCCTCGGCTCGATACTCACATATCTGCTCTACGGCTACGGAATGGGTGAAGGCATCTCGGCTCCTTTTGCGAAGGCTCTTCTCGACAAAGGAGTCCTCAGTGTTTTCTGGGCCCAGATGACATCAGATGTGGCGATAGACCTTATAGATAAAGGTATTACCGTCATTCTTGTGTTTATCATAATCAAACTGATACCTGACAAAGTTAAACCCGGCCTGTGGCTGACGGGCTGGCGTCAGGCTCCTCTTTCCACCGATGCGATAAAGGCGGTCAGAAAAAATGACACGAGATCCTTCTCGCTTCGCGGCAAGATCATAGCGATCATATCCGCGATAATGATATGCGTTGCCGTGGTTACGACCATCATAAGTTATCTCCTGTACACAAACTTCGCGATGCGGCAGTACAGATACAGCTGCACGAGCGCGGCAAGGCTTGCCTCAAACCTTATCAATCCCGACCGGATCGATGAATACGCGGCGCTGGGGCGTGAGGACGACGAGTACAAAGCGATTGAAAATGAACTGGACAGCATCAGACTGTCCAATCCCGATATCGAATACATATATGTCTACAGATTCCTCCCCGACGGAGTCGAGGTGTTGTTCGATCTGGATACTGCCGATGTGGCGGCAGGAAAACCCGGCGAGATCATCCCATACGAGGATTATCTCCTGCCTTACAAGGATGATCTTCTTGCAGGCAAAGAGATAGAGCCCATGGTTGACGATACGATGTACGGACGCCTCCTGACCGTATTCAAACCCGTACGTGACGTCAACCAAAAAACCGTATGCTACGCTGCGGCTGACATAAAGGTCGAGGATATCAGAATGTCGAACCTCAACTACATGACCAAGGTATTCTCTCTGTTCATCGGCTTCTACATTTTCATACTTTCGTTGTGCATCTGGCTCGTTGATTATCATCTGATCTACCCGATCACTGCCATGACGGTATCCGCAAGAAAGTTCGCGTATGACAGCGAGGAGGCCCGAGAGATAAGTGTCGACAGGCTTCAGCATCTTGATATCGCAACGGGTGATGAGATCGAAAACCTGTATGAATCGCTTTCCAAGACGATCGCCGAGACCGTCGGATACCTTCAGGATGTGGAGGAAAAGGGCGAAGAGATCTCGCATATGCAAAACGGCCTTATTTACGTTCTGGCTGATATGGTCGAGAGCCGCGACAAGAACACGGGGGATCATGTGCGCAAGACTGCCGCATACGTGCGCCTCATCATGCAGAAGATGAAAGAAAAGGGGCTTCATACCGAAATGCTCACCGACGAATACATGGAAGATGTTGCAAACTCCGCACCTCTTCACGACGTCGGAAAGATCATGGTATCGGATACTATCCTTAACAAACCCGGAAAGCTTACGGACGAAGAATTCGCAAAAATGAAGAGTCACACAACGGCCGGAAGTCAGGTCATAGAAAGCGCAATGTCGCTCGTCTCGGACAGCGGCTATCTCAAGGAAGCCAAAAACCTTGCCACATACCATCACGAGAGATGGGACGGCAAAGGCTACCCTTCAGGCAGAGCCGGCGAGGACATCCCGCTGTCGGCACGCGTTATGGCCGTTGCGGATGTTTTTGACGCTCTTGTATCCAAGCGCAGTTACAAGGAGCCGTTCTCGTTTGAAAAAGCAATGGATATAATAAAAGAAGGGGCCGGAACACAGTTCGACCCCGAGATCGCACAGTTGTTCATCGAATCCGCTGATGAAGTAAGAGAGATCACTATCGCCCACGAATCAATGCTCGGACAGGGTATCAGAAACTTCTCAAGCGATGACTCGGCAGGGACCGATGAATGATCACCTCTTTCTGTGATCGATATGTGCGCTGTAGCGCATTCCTATATTTTGAATTATCTGGAATATGACTATAAGGAGCAGGACCGTCACGATCATGATGTCGGTCTGCCACCTGTAGTATCCGTATCTTACGGCGATATCACCAAGTCCGCCGCCTCCGACCGTTCCCGACATAGCCGAATATCCGAGCAGGAGTCCTGTGGTTATAGTCACTCCCGTAAGAAGTGAGACTTTGGCCTCAACGAGCAGAACCTTGAACACGATCTGAAGATTGCTAGCTCCCATCGCTCTTGCCGCCTCTATGACGCCCGCATCAACTTCATTGAGCGACGACTCAACTACCCTTGCTATATAAGGAGCCGCACATATGACAAGCGGTACTATCGTGGCGGTCGAACCGTAGCTTTGTCCCACGATCGCCCTCGTAAACGGTATGAGCAGGATCAGGAGTATAAGGAAAGGAATTGACCTTACTATGTTACAGATAAAATCACCTATCCCGTAAATGATCCTGTTGGGGTGAAGTCCGTCTTTTCTCGTGATGTTGAGAATTATTCCGTAAGGAAGCCCGAGGACGTAACCGAAAAATGTTGATACAAGCGTCATATACAGCGTATCCTTGATACCGATCAGTATCATCTCAACTACTTTTTCATCAAACATCTTCTTCCACCTCCGTTACGGTAAGCCCCGTTTCCTTGAGACTCTTTATCATGTCATCCTGAATGGTCTCCGACTCCGGAAGGCCCAGGATCATCTCTCCTCTTGCCTTTCCGCCGACGTTTCTAGTATCGGCCTTCAGTATATTGACAGGTGCCTGGAACTTCAGGATCAGATTGGCGATCACGGGCTCATACGAGCTGTTCTCGTTGAATACGATACGGATCTTTCGCTCCGAATGAAGTCTCTCTACAGGCGAGTACCTGGCTTTCTTTTCAAATATCAGTTCCTTGGCTGCATCGGTCTTGGGCGACTCGAATACTTTTTCTACAAGTCCCTGCTCCACAAGCACGCCGTTATCTATTATCGCGACCTTCTTGCAGACCTGCGTTACCACGGACATCTGGTGTGTGATGATCACGATCGTGATGCCGAGATCCTCATTGATCTTGCGAAGAAGGGAAAGTATCGACTCGGTGGTCTGCGGATCGAGAGCACTCGTTGCCTCGTCACACAGAAGTATCTTCGGATCCGTGGCAAGCGCGCGCGCTATCGCAACTCTCTGCTTCTGGCCTCCCGAAAGCTGGGAAGGGTATGACTTTTCCTTCTCGGCAAGATTTACGGTGGCAAGAAGCTCCCTTGCTTTCTTCTTCGCATCGCTCCTCTTCATTCCCGCGATCTCAAGCGGGAAGCATATATTTCCGAGCGCCGTCTTCTGCTCCAGAAGATTAAAGTTCTGGAAAATCATCCCGATCTCGCTGCGCTTTTTGCGAAGCTCCTTCTCGGAAAGCGTGGCAAGATCCACTCCGCCCACAAAGACCTGCCCGTCGGTAGGCTTTTCCAGGAAGTTGATCGACCGTACAAGCGTACTCTTGCCGGCTCCGGACATGCCTATGATCCCGAATATATCGCCCTTTTCGATGTCGAGGCTGATATTGTCGAGGGCTGTCACCGTCATCCCCTTTACTTCGAATCTCTTAGTCAGATTCCTGATCTCTATCTCGCTCATGATATCTCCTTAAGCCTTAAAACCTTTATCAACTGTTTAGTTTAGCAGAATTTTCGCGCAAAGACAATGCCGTCTTATGTTAACTTACAGGGGTTATTATCCGATATATATATTGAGAACGAAGTATTTTCGTTACGAAAAAAAAGACGTAACTGATGATGTGTCAACGACAAGGAGGTCAGGCATGACAGGATACGGCGGAGAGGAATTCAGAAAAGTTGCAGGTATAGGCTCGATCACAAGACCGAATCCCGACGGCGGCGGCAGCGGCGGCATGTACCACAGGGATCACCGCAAGAGGGAAGACAAGGGATTTGCAGGCATCCTTGATGACGAAAGAGCATCGATAAAGGAAGTGGGCGACATCTCCGTGAAAAACACGGTCTACAGCCCGAAGGGCATCCCGCAGAACTTCATGGTCGAGATGAGGGATTATACGTTTCAGAAGACGATCTCATAATAGATTTACTGTCGTTTACTGTTTTGAATTTCTTTTACTGTCGTTTACTATTCTTTACTGTTTAAGTCAAGATCACAACTCTTACAACAACTCCTCGATATTACAGTATAATGCCTTGCTTAGTCTGACTACTACATCGGCGTGGGCATGCGCCAGTTTCTTCTGACCCTGCTCATACTGTTGTATCATACGGACAGAAACTCCCGATCGATCTGCAAGAGCCTTTTGAGTCAGTCCCGCATAAGCCCGCAGTCTGGCAAGCCTCGACTGCGTTGTTCTCACACTTATCCTTCTATCCATCTCATCAACAAATTTGGTTATATCAGCTTCATGATACGGATGATACATTTCCACGATCTCCGTGATCGGCACAACTTCCTCGATCCGCTCAAAACTGCTGCCGCTGTTCCATTCATAATAAGCCAAGGCCCATCCCGCCCAGTATTCCGGAGAGCGGTCAAACGGACATGAAGGCTCTGTATCCACGTCCTCTCCCTTTACCAGACGGATGATCTCACGTGCCAGTTCAATCCCCGACATACCTGCTATATACTTGGGCTCTCCGCCGCCAAATCTTTTGGCTATTCCGGAATTGATAAATGCCCCGTAAAAATCACCCAGTTCCCACTTAAGATCATACACGGCATGATCGAGCATAGTCCCCATATTATTTTGTGCGTCCGGAAGATACAGGTAGTTGTAAGCGTTCATCCTCTATTGTCATCTCCTCGTCTAATATGTGTGTGATATATATCTCGCCCCTGACGTATCCTTTATCGATCGAATGATAGGTATTTCTCGCTTCCTCATCCCTCTTGATACGCTTGGGATACCATATTTTGCTATCAACTTCCTCTGAGCCGACAAACTCTATCCTGTCAAATGCCTTACGGCTCTTTAATACTATCTGATCACCCAGCTTCCCCAACTGCATAGCCGCAGCCAGTTTTCGAAGTGATATCGTACCGTTAAGAAAATCGCGTGCGAACGCAAAATAGCTATCATCAGCCCTGTATCCCGTAATAATATCGTATCCACCGTAATCAATATGAAATCTGTCGGTAAGATATGAATATGCCTCTTTGGAAAGCTCTGAGTTCAGCGAGAATATTCTGTTCTCCAGAAGTACCGTAAGCCATACTATTACCGGATACTCATTAAGATCCAGCACTTTAAGTCCGCTTGTATTCAGATCATACTCGTTAAGATAACCGCCTCTGTCCGGAGAAGAAGCCCATTCTTTTGCCATGTCAGGGTATTTTGTACAATAAAAACCCCTGCCATAGTCATTATGGATCCGACCTCCGTCAGGATCCGGCCTTGGTATGATGTGATCCGATCCGTGATAAATCCGCATAAAAATCTCCAACAAAAAACTACACCTATAGATGCACTATAAGTGTACACCTATAGGTGTAGTTCTGCAACCTGTTCTATTCAACTCAAAAAGTTCTTATCTTGACATACCCTAGTCCAATCATTATAATGATCGAAAAAGAGGCGGTTTTCTACCGTACAGTCTGTTAAGACTCAAGCGGCCTACGCGCTTCTTTTTTTATGTTTATAAGATCATATAGATATTTCTTATCATCCACCACACGTATAACAAGTGTAGCCCTATAGCGGTTCCACCTTGTCTCGGTTTCATTTTCACTCTTGACTCCCAACTCAAAGTCAACATCATAACGTATCCATCCGCCCGAAGCATCCTTTGAGTGTTTCTCATCTTTGTTTTCCACAACGCGGCGATTATATGCGGTTTCAATCAGTTCACCAATATAGGGAGCTACATTGGCTTTTGTTTTTGCAAGACCTCCCCTTAATCTCTTGGTATATCTGGAGCCTGTATATTCATCCGGAAAACCTTTGGGTATCATTATAGCCTCTCCGGTCGATTGAACAATATAGGATGAACCTATAAACTGTTTTAGAAATTGTTCAACATCCGGACGCCATGGTAT
>CADCPL010000196.1 GCA_902803305.1 uncultured Lachnospiraceae bacterium | reverse complement strand
TTGTCATACGCTTCGTGAATATCTATGTTGACATATACGAGCAGGAATTCCTCACCGCCCCATCTTGCAACGAAACCTTCGCGTCTGTTCATGCTGTCATTGAGAAGATGCGCCACCTCGCGAAGCACCACATCTCCGCATTCATGACCGAACGTATCGTTGAATTTCTTGAAATGATCTATGTCACCGATGGCAACGCAGTACTTAACACCGCTGTCCTCAATCTCGTCTATCCTCTTCTCCGCACTTCGTCTGTTAAACAGTCCGGTAAGAACATCACGTTCGATAAGGCGGCGCAGCGATATCTGGAGATTGCTCATGTTCCTTCCCATCTCTCCGAGTTCATCTTCTCTTTGTGCAACGCTCGCATCAAGTTTCGCATCGAGTCTGTTTTCGGAAAGCTGCTTCATAAAATCGAGCATATGTTTGACAACAATGACAAGCTTGTTCGCGAATATCATGATGAAAAAAGATGTGACAGCTATCGTACCGAACATGATGATGAGATTTTTCATGACCGATTTCGTTATGCTCTCGGTCAGATCGGTAATGGGCTTTGCGACACCGATCATGCCGACGCACTCAAGATTATCAGCCGTCATGATGGGAGCATAGTATCCGTAATAATTCACGGTTCCGATAGCCACGTTGTCGTAGAACATCGGCTGATGGCCGCGGAAGACATCGTCAACTATCCTCTCGCTCGCAACCGTCATGAGCATTCGGTTACCCTCCTCATCACGAAGCGTCGTGATCAGTCTTGTATCATATGAAAAGATCGATATTTCAAGACGGCTTCCGTCTTCGATACCATCTATGAGTTCGTACTCTCCCGTTATGACCGAATCACCTTTGTAAAGCTTGATGGCATCATCTTCAACGGTGACTCTGTATTCTCCCGGGTATTTCACATCGTATGCCTTGAGCACCGCAAGTGCGACATTCCTAAGATTATCCTCTGCTTCCTGTGTCATGGCCCCTCTGACGGATCCGGAGCATACGACCATCATGATGATGCTGCATATAATGAGCGGTACGAGCGTCATCATCATGAATTCAACGTAGAACGATCTGTTTCCTTTTTTTGCCACTCTGGCAAGCTTCATAACAAACCTCCGCGGGCGTCGTATATCCTTACACCGTCGGTAACTCTGTAATCATCTGCTTTCGCATCTCTTAATCTTACCACAAAATCATGTATATCGGAAAGTCTTGTAGCAAATGCCGTTCCTCCTCCGACAAGATCCACCGAATGCGAATCACTTCCGCCTGTAATAAACATACCAAGTTCTTTCGCATATTTCAAAGCTTTTTCATTGAATATTATATTCTCCTCCGGCTTTATATGGGCGGCATTTATTCCCTCCACGCCGTCGATATATTCGGGAAAGAGCCTTATCCGGCTGATATAAAACGCTTCTCTGAAAGGATGCGCATGAACCACGATACCGCCGCCCGCGTGTACTATATCAAACTGTTCGGCAACGGTCGCATCCCGAAGCTCCGGATGGTCATACATCCAATCGATCTCAAGTCCGTATATCAAAAACTCGGTACCGTTATAGCCTGCCTCATATCCGGGAAAGACCTGAAAATCATTCGAGTCTCCCCATTTTTTTGCAGTGTGGAAAGGCGCAAAGAATGCATCCAGAAAATCATGCCAGGAAAGACTTCTGTCTACTGCGGTATTGCCGCCCCAGTTGTGATTGGTAAGGATCATTCCGGTATAACCGAACTTCTTGTGCGCCTTTGCCATATCAACCGCTGAGCTTACTGCGCACGCACTCGATTCCCGGCAATGAACATGTGTCTCATACAGATACGGATAACCTTTGATACCGGCAAAATGTCTCATCACTCAAACAGTTCATACGGAACTTCGTACCTGATCCGAAATTCCGGTTCTTCCTCCATTACAAAATAGGCATTGATGTCCCAGTCATCATTTTCACCCTTGTGATTTTCTCCGTCGGGGCATGTTGCAAATATCCTGACGGGGATGGTACACGGTCCCGATATCGGCCGGTCAAAGAATGCACTCATAAGGTCTACCTCATGAACATGGGGCGACTTGTAAAACCATCTGCCGCAAAATTCGATCATAAGGCTTAAGTCCTCGCGGCAAAGAAATTCGCACAGCTGCGGCATCCCCGTAAACGACAGATCGATCTCTATCCCGTCTGCATCCTCACTTCCGCCCCAGCGAAGTTGTGCGGGAAAAGCCATGTTCTCTCCCGTCTCAAACTTCGGTGAAAAATAAGGATCTGCAAGCACCTGTTTGTAGCTGTCCATAAGCGGCTGTTTTATCCCGACGCCGGGCTCATTGGGGTCCTGGCGCTCGAGTCCGAGTCTTCCCCTGTCCCTGAACTGATACATGGATATTGCGGATATCGGTGCGCGTCGTTTTTTTACGCTTTCGTAATATGCAAGCACGGGTTCGTGCTGCCGCAGCGGTCCCGTAACATCGCCGTCGGCATTTAGTTCTGCCTGTATAAAGGGCTTGCTGCCGAAACGTTTTGACAATCTTTCATATGTTCTTATATATCTGTCGAGTATCTTCCCGGGATGATCCTGCGTAAACTTCCCGGTCTCATCGGCATATCCGTAAGGCCACCCGTAGAAAAGAGCCAGATACTTGTCGGCTGACCACACATCCGCCGCCATGTAAGCTCTTGCGAACTCATCCTCACGCTCGACCTTTCTCTGCCCGTCCTCATCCGTCTCATCACATATAAGACCGGCACAAAATACGGTCCTTACATTGGGCGCCTCGGCTTTTATAATGCCGGTAAAACGGACAAAAAAATCAGCGACCTCGTCATATGAGAATCGCCTGTTATGAGTAAACCAGTTTCCGTTGCACTCGTGATTGACGCGAAGCATCATCCTTCCGAAAGTTGACAGCTTCTTTGCTATGCCTTTAAGATGCTCGTCATCCAGTGAGCAGTCCATCGTTATGGTTAACATAACATCCTGCCCGTGGCGCCTGATGTCACGCATCTGCTCAAACTGCGATCCATCCTCACAAAACGGATAATAATCATCATACGGGTAGTCCCATGCGAAATCAACATCCATATCGGCACAAGCCTCTGAAATACGCATCGGCCACTCTTTATCATTGGGATAGTAAGTATACATTATGTTAACCGCTCTGTGGGGGCGTCCAAGCACGTTCAGGATATAGTCCTGACATACGTATTCTCCTCTTTCACTCCCGTCTCCGAGATCAAGAGCGCAATCTGCGGGCAGTAGATGAACCTGCTTCACATTTTCTCCCAAGTTGGAAACTCCTCCTGTCAAACTATATCAAATAAACTGAGCTGGTTCGATTCAGGCAGATCAGACAGCAATCCCAGCTCTACCATATGGTCTATGACACTTCTTGATACGCGCGAGCGCTGCTGAAAATCATCCAATGACAGGAACCGGCCGTCCTTTGCGGCCTCCACGACCTGATCAGCAGCCTTGTCTCCCAGTCCGTCTATGCAGTCAAGACGCGGCATTATCTTACCGTCAACGATCGTACAATGGTGAGGACTTGCCTTGAATATGTCTATCGGCGTAAATTCATATCCTCTTGCGTACATCTCTTCCGCGATCTTCAGATCCTTGAGTGTGTTCTCCTGTTTGGCTGTAAGCTTGCTGTTCTGATCCGATGCCAGTTTTCTGTACATCTTTATCTCTTCATCAAGGACTCCTCGCCCCATGCACATCGTCTCATACGAAAAAGCAGAAGCACGTATTGAAAAATAAGCCGCATAGTACTCAAGCGGATAGTTGATCTTGTAGTAAGCGATACGCCAGGCCATCATGACATATGCTGCCGCGTGGGCTTTCGGGAACATATACTTGATCTGTTCGCACGACCAAACATACCAATCCGGAACACCGTGATCCTGCATCTCCTTTTTCCACTCCGGCCACTGTGCGCACTTTCCCTTTGCAACTTTTCCCTTTCGTACATTCTCCATTATACTGAATGCATGCGAGCTCTCAACCCCCATATTTATCAGGTAAGTCATGATATCGTCTCTTGTGCATATCGCCGTGGAGATCGTTGCCTTTCCTTCGGCGATGACGGTCTGCGCATTATTAAGCCATACATCGGTACCGTGAGACAGGCCCGAGATCCTGACAAGGTCCGAGAACGCTTCGGGCTTGGTATCTATGAGCATCTGTATGACAAAATCCGTTCCGAACTCAGGTATTCCCAAGCATCCGAGCTGACAGCCTCCGATATCATCAGGTGTTATCCCGAGAGCCTCCGTAGACTTGAAGATACTCATTACCTTCTCATCATCAAGTGCAACTGTCGTCGGATCGGTCCCGGTGAGGTCCTGGAGCATCCTTATCATCGTAGGATCATCGTGTCCGAGTATATCGAGTTTCAGAAGATTGTGATCTATGGAGTGATAATCAAAATGCGTTGTTATTATGTCCGTGTTCATGTCATCCGCAGGATGCTGAATGGGCGTAAAGGTATCGATGTCCTCGCCTTTGGGAAGAACGATTATGCCTCCGGGATGCTGTCCGGTCGTACGTCTGACACCTGTACAGCCCTTTGACAGTCTGTCTATCTCGCACGGTCTCTTGTTCTCGTGCCTTTCCTCAAAATACTTTTTGACATATCCGTAGGCTGTCTTGTCAGCGATCGTGCCGATCGTCCCCGCACGGAATGTCTGTCCGGTACCGAATATGACTTCCGTATATTTGTGAGCTCTTGACTGATATTCTCCGGAAAAGTTAAGGTCGATATCAGGCTCTTTGTCTCCCTTAAACCCGAGGAACGTCTCAAACGGAATATCGAATCCGTCCTTTTTAAGCACAGCTCCGCATACGGGACATACTTTACTTGGCATATCGCAGCCCGCTCTTCCGGCATAAGCCCTTACCTCATCAGATTCAAAATCACTGTAGTGACAGCTGCTGCAATAATAATGCGGCGGAAGCGGGTTGACCTCGGTTATCCCGGCCATGGTCGCCACAAACGACGATCCGACCGAGCCACGTGAGCCGACAAGATATCCGTCTTCATTTGACTTCCACACGAGCTTTTGTGCGATTATGTACATAACGGCAAACCCGTTGGATATTATCGAATGAAGTTCTTTATCGAGCCTCTGGCTTACCTGCGGCGGCAACTCGTCCCCGTATATCTGTCTGGCTTTTGTATAGCATATATCCGTAAGTGTCTTATCGGAGTCCTCTATGACAGGCGGGCATTTGTCAGGTCTGACCGGTTCTATGTACTCTATCATGTCCGCTATCTTGCGGGTGTTTGTCACGACCACTTCATACGCTTTGTCAAATCCGAGATAGTCAAACTCGGCAAGCATCTCCTCGGTTGTACGAAGGTACAGCGGCGCCTGCAGATCGGCATCTTTAAAGCCCTTTCCGGCCATAAGCACACGTCTGTATATCTCATCCTCGGGATCGAGGAAATGAACGTCACACGTTGCCACAACGGGTTTTCCCAGTTT
>CADCPL010000195.1 GCA_902803305.1 uncultured Lachnospiraceae bacterium | reverse complement strand
TTTTGAGGTGTATGTAAGAGGTCACGGTGACTTTGACTGGGCACAGGTGGCATGCGGCGGAGTCGATATGAATGAAGTGACCGAAAAACTGGGCAGTAAGATTGTTCCCGGGCTCTTTTTTGCCGGTGAGATACTTGATGTGAATGGTGACTGCGGAGGTTATAACCTTCAATGGGCGGCAAGCTCCGCCATGACAGCTGCAAGGGAGGCGTGCAGTGCTTAGAATAAGGGATATAAAGCTTCCCGTAACGGATGAACCTGCTGTGATAATGGATAAGATCGCCGAGATTTTGTGCCTGGATAAGATATATCCGGGCAATTCTTATCCTGACTATTCATACAAGATACTGAGAAGATCGATCGATGCCAGAAAAAAGCCGGATATCTTTTATGTATATACGGTGCTTGTCATCATAAGCGATGAAGACGAAAAAAAGATTCTCGGTTATTTCGATAAATATGCACGGTCATCTGCTGTAAGGAAAAAACGCGAACGAATAATAACAGATGATATTAATACATTCAAACTTCCCGAATGCGGCAGTGAGAAACTAAGTGACCGTCCCGTTGTGATCGGTGCCGGACCTGCCGGACTGTTCTGTGCACTTCTTCTTGCAAGGCGTGGATTCTGTCCGATCCTTGTGGAAAGAGGAGAATCCGTTGATGAAAGGACCCGTACGGTTGAAGGATTCTGGAGCGGAGAAAAGCTTTCGGAGGGATCGAACGTATTGTTCGGAGAAGGCGGAGCAGGTACTTTTTCGGACGGAAAACTTAACACTCTGACAAAAGATATAAGCGGGCGCAATACTTTTGTGCTGCAGACTTTTTATGAACACGGTGCACCGCCTGAAATACTTATAGATTCCAAGCCGCATATCGGTACCGACAAACTTAAGGGTGTTGTTAAGAACTTGCGCGAAGAGATCATACGTCTCGGAGGAAGCGTTCTCTTTAGTACATGCCTGACCGGTATAGAAAAAGATGACAGTATCAGAAGAATAGAGCTTACCGATCTGACTGATGGCAGAAAATATACTGTTGATACGCAGGTCTGTGTTCTCGCGATCGGTCACAGTGCAAGAGATACTTTTGAGATGCTTTACAATCTCGGGATCAAGATGAATGCCAAAAGCTTTGCAGTCGGGTTCAGGTTCATACATCCGCAAAGCCTTGTGAACTACTGGAGTTACGGGACGGAAGATGCAGATACTCTCGGACTACCGCCTGCCGACTACAAGGTCACGAACACTGCTTCAAACGGTGTGAGAGTATACAGCTTCTGTATGTGCCCCGGCGGGTATGTGGTTAATGCATCAAGTGAGACGGGTAGGATCTGTGTAAACGGCATGAGTGAATATAAAAGAGACGGCCGCTATGCCAATTCAGCGATAATCGCAGCGGTAGATCCGGATGATTTTGTACAGGATGTTGTCTCAAAGGATCATCCGCTTGCCGGAATGTATTTTCAGCGAAATGTGGAAGAGGAGGCACACAGGCGCGGGTGCGGGGATCTTCCGGTCCAGTATTTTACGGATTATGAAAAGAACACAGAGTCTTCTGAAATCAGAGATCTGACAGATTGTGTAAAGGGACGTACAAAGCCCGCTGGTCTTCGCTGTATTTATTCGGACAAAATTGATGAAGCGATAATTGAATCAGTTCATAAATTTGGGTATACTAGGAAAGACTTTGATGCTGAACCTGTAATGGTCGGAGTTGAGACAAGGACCTCGTCTCCGGTCAGGATAGAAAGATACGATACTCTTGAATCCGATATAAAGGGTCTGTATCCCTGCGGAGAGGGCGCAGGATACGCTGGAGGCATAGTATCGGCTGCAGCCGACGGCATCAGATGCGCCGAAAAGATAATAGAAAGATACCGTTACGACATGAACATAAACGGAGGGGAAAATGGCTGAAAAGATGACTGAGCATGAGACGGCCATACGCGAGAAGATAAAAGATCGAAAGCGTATCGTCGTCAAGATAGGAAGTTCAAGCCTTCATCACATGAAGACAGGTGAACTCAATCTTACCAAGATGGAAAGGCTTGTACGTGAACTGTGTGAGCTTAAGAACCAGGGAAGAGATGTGATACTAGTATCATCCGGTGCAATCGCGGTCGGGAAGAAAACAGTCAGTGTGACTCCCGGTAAAAATGATATACCGCTCAAACAGGCATGTGCGGCTATAGGGCAGGCAAGGCTCATGATGATATATGAGAGGCTGTTTGCGGAATACAATCATGTGACCGCACAGATCCTCATGACGATGCATACGATGGTCGAGCCGTCAAGCCGAAGGAATGCACAGAACACATTTAATAAGCTTCTTGAAATGGGAGTTATCCCTGTTGTTAACGAAAACGATACTGTTGCTACACACGAAGTGGAAGATACATTCGGTGACAATGATTTTCTCGCCTCTCTTGTTGCGGCGCTCACAGGTGCGGATCTTCTCATACTGCTGTCCGATATCGATGGGATGTATACCGATGATCCTCATAAGAACAAAGATGCAAAGCTCATCCGTATAATCGAAAAACTGGAAGACAAATACAGCAATATGGCTAAAGAGACAACGGGATCCGGTATCGGAACCGGAGGAATGAATGCCAAACTCCATGCTGCAAAGGTTGCAACGGCAAGCGGAGCGGATATGGTCATTGCAAACGGTAAAGACGTATCGGTTATCCACAAGATCATGGAAGGAAGAAACTACGGAACACTGTTTACAGCAAATGCTGATGATGATTTTCATATTGCGGACTTTATCGACAGAAGACTGAAAGGAACTATCTGATGACAGAAACAAACCGCGTCGGAAGTATCAGGACCAAAAAAGCGCTCATAAGAAAAGAAATGCTAAAGAAGCGCCATGCTCTTGCAAAAGATGATCGGGAAAGGCTTTCCGGGATCATATGCCGGGCCTTTCTTGAAAGCGACGATTATAAAAATGCCGGCTCCATTCTTCTGTATAAGGCATATAACAATGAGGTCGATACCGATGCCATATTCAGGAAAGCAATGGAAGACGGAAAGACTGTGGCATATCCGATCTCGAGGATGGCCGACGGTGAGCCTGATCTGGATTTTTATATAATAACCGATCATAAACAGCTGACAAAAGGGTTCATGGACATCCCCGAACCTGATCCGTCACAGGATCTTGAAAAGTTTACGGGTACCGCTGACATATGTGTGACTCCGGGAGTGAGTTTCGACAGAAAGTGCCACAGGATCGGTTACGGAAAAGCTTTTTACGACAGATATATAAGGCTTAATACACCCAAAACGGTAATAGGTCTGGCGTACTGTCTGCAGATAGCGGATGATTTTGATCCGGAGGATAGCGATAAGGCCGTTGATAAAGTCATTACCGAGCAGGAAATACTGATCAGATGAATAAAGATGAAAAAGAACTGAAAAAGCAGCTCGAATGCATTGAGACGGCAAAGACTCTCGTGGAAGACAGAGTGCGTATTCTGGGAAGGAAGCTTACGTACCATGTCACGACATTCGGATGCCAGATGAACGCAAGGGACTCCGAAAAACTGTCGGGAATACTTGAATCATGCGGTTACATATATGAGGATAACGAACTATCCGCGGATCTTGTCATATTCAACACCTGTACCGTCAGGGATAATGCGAATCAGAAACTGTACGGTCATTTGGGAAGCCTGAGGCCTGTCAAGAAAGAACATCCGGATATGATCATCGGCCTGTGCGGATGTCTGGCTCAAGAGCCTACCGCACGCGAAAAGATCATGAACAGCTATGGCTTTGTGGATCTTGTGTTCGGAACACATAACGTATTTGAACTTCCTGCGCTTATCGTGAAAGTGCTTACAAGAGAAAATACAACGGGCAAAGGACATGTTGTTTCCGAGATATGGGATGATACGGATCTTATCGTAGAAGACATACCCGTAAAGCGAAATTACAAGTTTAAGTCCGGCGTCAACATAATGTTCGGATGCAATAATTTCTGCAGTTACTGTATAGTTCCCTATGTCAGAGGACGGGAGAGAAGCCGTACATCCGCTGATATAATCCGCGAGATAAAGAAGCTGTCAGCCGATGGAGTAAAGGAAGTGATGCTCCTGGGGCAGAACGTCAATTCATACGGAAAAGGACTTGATGAGGATATCACCTTTGCTCAGCTATTGCAGAAAGTAGAAGAAGTTGACGGAATAGAACGGATAAGGTTCATGACCAGTCACCCCAAGGATCTGTCAACGGAACTGATTGACGTGATGGCACAGTCGGATAAGATATGCCGCCATATACATCTGCCACTGCAATCAGGCTCCACAAGGATCCTTCAGTCGATGAACAGACATTATACGAAGGAGCAGTATATTGATCTGGCACTTTCAATAAGAGATAGGATAGGGGATATCGCAATTACAACAGACATCATCATAGGATATCCGACGGAGACCGAAGCCGATATAGAAGATACGCTTGATGTGATAGATAAGGTACAGTTTGACGGAGCGTTTACGTTCATATATTCAAAACGAGCGGGTACTCCTGCAGCATCGATGGAAGGACAGGTACCGCCGGAGACGACCAAAGTATTCTTTGACAGGGTCCTGGCCAAGGTTCAGGAAGTATCGGTCAGTCAGGCTATG
>CADCPL010000194.1 GCA_902803305.1 uncultured Lachnospiraceae bacterium | reverse complement strand
TGCACATATCTGAAACGCGAGTACGTTGGAACCTATCGACTGGAGTATCCCGACAACAAGTATCCCCGTCTCCGCATAGTACTTCCGTATATTTTTGACTCCGCTTTCAAGACACAAAAACATCAGATACGCCCATAGCGAAAATCCCACGATGCCGTTCTCGCAGTACAGCTTGACCAGTCCGCCGTCGGCGATGACATGCGCATCTTCTATACCAAGTGCTCTGTGTCCGTTCGCCCCGAGTCCGTTCCCGATCCAGAAATCATACATATTATTGACCGCGGCCACCCACTGTTCGCTCCGCTCAGATATCGCAGTCGGCAGCGATATGATCCTGTACCAGAATTTCAGCAGAAAATCAAACCTGACAATTCCTACGGCTATAAGCACAAGTGCGATCGCGCAAAGCTCGCAGAAGAAGTATTTGCGCGGCAGCATATCAAACATAAAGAACACAAGGATGTTCAGATATATCAGTACAAGTATCGCGGCAACCAGCCCGCTCCTCTGATTGGCAAGTATCGCAAAGAGCAGACAGGACACGATGAAAAACAGTCCTTTTTTTTCTTTCTTTCCGAAAAAATATGCTCCGACGAGCATACCCGCAACCATGAGAAAGGAAAGGCAGGTGCTTCCGACAACGGAATTCATACGCACCCTTACGGTAGCCGCATCCGCCTTGGATACATGGCTCCATGCATATGACCAGTCGCAGTAAAACTGCGGGGCCCACGCATACAGGATCAGGCCGACGAATCCGAGAATGAGCATGGCATATATGAACATCTTATACCATCTGTCGGTCCTCTCGCCTGCAGTCTTTCCGACAAAATAGAACACCATCGGCAGTACGGATGATACGAACTCATTTGCAAACACGGATATCGGAAATCCTCCGCGAAGAAGCCATATCACGGAAATGATCTGGTATGCAAAAAAAGCGATCGCCATATAGTCCGCAAGGGCTGTGATCTTAAACTTCTTTCGAAGTACCAGTTCACCAAGCACGAGCACCATGAGCCCCGCGCCAAGCACTCCCGGCCGCATCCCGCTAAATGCCAGTGTCGCCATATAGCCAAGCACCGCAAGTATATAATACCACTCACCGATCATGAAGTCATTCCTTCCTGTTTCAATCCTTTCGTTCATCTTCATTGGTGTAGCATTCTCTGAACCGCCCATGGAACGAAGGCTCTATTCCGGCGACATACAGATGTGACGTATCCCCGAAGGACGCCATGCGAAACTGCGCTATGCCCTCTCGTCTTTCCTCCGTTACCACCGTTGTGACGGAAGTCGGAGCAGCTATCGTTGCGTGCCACAGCACAAAAAGCGGCAGGTTCAGCAGATACGACAAAAGCACACATTCAAGGCCGAAATGGCAGAAGAACACGATCGTATCATTGTTCGGACGCTGCGCCTTAAATATCTTACCGTTTTTCTTATATCCGTGCTTTTCAAGGAACGCTCCGAACTCGGAGTATATCCATTCGACTTCTTTCCCGACGCCAGCTTCCTCGAGCTTCTCCTGCTCCATCCACCTGTCGGGATCAAACGCATGGGGCATGGCCATCCAGTCCTGCGGAAGCCAGTCCCAGGCCACTCCCTTCTTCTCCGGTCTCTCAACGATCGGCGCAAACTCGCGAAGCCACGGCAGCTCCGTTGCCTCCATATGCATTTTAGGCAGACAACATTCTGCTGTCTGCCTGGCCCTCCCAAGAGGGGATACATAGCACTCGTCGGCTTTTATGTTCTTCATTCTTTCCGACAGCGCCTTGGCCTCTTTCCATCCTCTCTCGGTCAGTGTATCATTCTCATAATCCGGATCCCCGTGACGTACAATGATCAGTTTCATATTGTCTCCACTTGGTCCTTATTCGATCTCATCCGTAGAGCCGTCTTTTTTGACTATCTCGATCTTGCATCCGAATCCGAGAGTCGCGATCGTTGCCGCGATAAATGCCCACGGCGCCGCTGCAAGTCCTACGATTCCTCCTATGATACCGACGTTTACCGGCAGTGAAAGAACGATCTCTCCGTCCTTGCTGATCTGGACTTTATCCACGTTGCCTTCCTTAACCTTGGCTTTGATCTTGTCAACGGTCTCCTTGACCTTGTCATTATCTTTCTTATCCTCGGGCATGATCGACTTTACAGCCTCATCAACATCTCCGTCAGCCGCGACAAGCGCTTCCTTTGCTGCCGAATAATCAACTCCCGTAAGTTCCATTACCTTTTCTACCGCTTCAAGTGTTATCTGCATGATCTTTCCTCCTGTATTATCCTATCTTCATACTCTGACAGCTGCTGATGCGATACCTCCGATGATGAGTATCGGCAGCGCGATAAATATCAATCCGCTGAAGATCAGCCCCAGCACTATTACCGGGAAGAAGATCACATACAACGCTATCTTCATTATCCCCCAGCCGAGTTTTATCGCAAGTCCGAGCAACTTAAAGAATACCACCAAAAACAATATACAGCAAATGAATGTCATCATGATCGTCATCCTCCTTTTCTGAAACAGATACTACACCTGATTTCTTAAACAGTCCTTGAAGGATCATTAAAATCACATTAATTCAAAAAAACAGCCTTAATGCTTATTTGAGTCATCCTCAGCTATGACAGCCTTTGCCGTATCATAGAGGCTTTTAAGAAACAGAGGAAAGTCCTCGTCATCTTCCCATTCCCATGAACATGCCGATAAGGTACGGGATCAGTGTTATCGCTATTATGCTTGTCAAAAGCAGCATACTTAGTCCTCCGACTCAAAGACGAACAGATACCCGCGGCAGTTGATCTCCGCTTCATCTGCTACGATCTCATTACTGATACCAAGACTCGTCTTTCTCTCGAGCGTGATATGCTCCCCGCTGTATTTAAAGCCCCGCAAGGATACATTTACCATGATGTCTCCATAGGGGATAAGGGATACATACCTGTATCTGTCCTTCTTTATCACCGCATGACCTTCTATAAGCCGTATACGGTTGTTTTTGTCATATATGTATGCAGCTCTGTTGTGTTCATAGCAAAGCTTAAGAAGATTGATCGCAGATAGTGTCTGATCAAGTCTTGTTCCCGTTGCCCCAAGTATATGTATTGTTCCCGGAATAAGAAACGCACGTTTTAAAGCATGTTCAAGGTCCGTCTCGTCCTTATCTTCGGAAAGCCTATCAATGTCGCCGGATGCCTTATATATCTTTTCCATCTCAGACTCGGATACAGAATCAAAGTCACCTACAGCGATATCAACCTGGTATCCGTTCTCGGCAAGATATAAGGCTCCCCTGTCGGCTCCGATAAGGTATGCACCCCTCAATATGTCTTTGTACAATGACAGATCACAGTTCCCGCCTGCCACAATTGCGATGTTTGGCATTTTTCCACCTTAATGATCAAGTATCAGCTCCATATGATAATTCTTCTCATTTCCAGTCCTTCCATGCATCTGGACAATACCCGATCGTTGCCATCTTTCCGTTTCTTACGACCGGTGTTTTTATGATCTGCTGATTTTCAAGGATCTTTTCAAGCCTGTCATCTCCTGACATATGCTGTATGAGCGAGAGCATGTCTTTATCCTTGCAGTTTTCGTTTATGAGCTTATCGACACCGCCAACAGCCTGGGCAACAGAGTTAAATTCTCCCTTGCTCATGCCTTTTTCCTTCATGTCTATGAATTGATAGTTGATTCGCCGTTCTTTGAAGAATCGCTCGGCTTTCTTTGTATCATTGCATTTCTTAGTGCCAAATATCTGGATCATCTATCGTCTCTCCTCTGGTTAAGCCTAAATACAAAATTCCATATCTTCCTTGAAAATA
>CADCPL010000193.1 GCA_902803305.1 uncultured Lachnospiraceae bacterium | reverse complement strand
TTTGCAGCCTTTAACGAAGTGTATGCAAGATATTTTACGAATAAGCCGGCAAGATCGTGCGTGGGCGTAAAAGAGTTGCCCAAGGGTGCGATATGTGAAGTCGAAGTCATAGCTGAAGTGTAAGGCTTGGGAGGAAATCAAGTGAGAAAACTTGCAAAAAAAGGAAACATGAATGAGCGTATTGATGTTGTTCTTCGTAAGTTCCGTTCGAGGATGACATCATATCCGCCGGGTATGTGCCCGCTGACATTGTATCGTTCGCTTCTTCAGATATCCATGAACCAGTCATGCGGTAAATGCGTGCCCTGTCGTGCCGGTCTGTACGAAGTGGATCAGCTTCTTTTAAACATACTCAACGGAAACGGCAGCGAGCATACGCTTGAAAAAATGCAGGAAAAATGCCGTATGATCGCGGCCACGGCAGACTGTGCCGTAGGAGTGGTCGGGGCGAATCTGATACTTGATTCCCTTACCGAATTCGAAGATGAATACAGGAGTCATATCGAGACCGGAAGATGTGCCGAGAATGTTCAGCAGACGGTGCCGTGTATAACGCTCTGTCCCGCGCATGTGGATGTTCCCGGGTATATCGCATTGGTAAAGGACGGAGATTTTGAGGGAGCGGTCAAAGTCATAAGAGACAGCAATCCTTTCCCTACGGCATGTGCTTTTGTGTGTGAACACCCGTGTGAGAGAAAATGCAGACGAAGCATTGTTGATGAACCGCTTAATATAAGAGGTCTTAAAAAGTATGCCGTCGATCAGGCAGCTGCGGACACTGTACCTACTCCGGCGGTCAATGTTTCCACGGGCAAGAAGATAGCGATAGTCGGCGCAGGACCTTCGGGAATGACGGCAGCGTATTTTCTCGGTCTTATGGGTCACAGGGTTGAAATATTCGAGGAACATGATAAGCCGGGCGGAATGCTCAGATACGGTATTCCCGAATACCGCCTTCCGAAGGACCGTCTCGATCAGGATATCACGTCGATACTAAATGCCGGTGACATAGAGCTTAAATGCGGCATAAAGATAGGACGCGACATTACTTTTTCAGATCTGAAAAAAGATTATGATGCAGTTTATCTCGGACTTGGCGCACAGCTCGGAAACCGTATGCCGATGGAAAACGCGGATGCGAAAAATGTCATTCCCGCGGCTGATTTTCTGCAGGATGTTGCAAACGGCAGTGCACCGGATCTTACCGGCAAGAAGGTGGTACTCATCGGAGGCGGAAACGTTGCAATGGATGCTGCACGTACCGCGGTAAGGCTGAATGCCGAATCCATACACGTGTTTACGAGAAAGAGAGACGATTACACCGCGCTTGCGAGCGAGATGGAAGGAGCCATGCAGGAAGGCGTGAGATTCAGGACGCTGCTAAGCTTCCTTAATATCGAGACCGATGGTGATACGAACGAAGTCAAGGCTGTATGGCTTCAGCCTGAGATACTTGCGGAATATGATGAGAACGGCCTTATGACCACGGAACACTCGAGCAATTATCCGTACAGGTTCAAGTGTGATTATCTTATTCTCGGAGTAGGACAGAGGACTGATGTTGCTCATTTTGAAAGCGAAGGGATCCCCGTGGAGAGAGGACGGATCGTTGCGGATGAGAGCTGCATGGTTTCGGAATGTGAAGGCGTATTCTCGGGAGGCGACTGCGTGACGGGACCTTCGACAGCGATCAACGCGATAGCTGCCGGTCAGGTTGCCGCTTACAACATAGATGAATATCTCGGATATCATCATAAGGTGGGACTTGAGGCCGTCATACCTGCGGCTTATCCCAATGCGTGCATTCCGACGGGGCGTGCAGAGATCGAAGAAAAGGATCCGTTTGAGAGACGTACGAATTTTGATCATGTTGAACTTTCAATGACACATGAAGAAGCCATGAGAGAAGCAGGAAGATGTCTCCGCTGCGACCATTACGGCTGCGGCGTAATGGAAGGAGGCAGAGGAAAATGATCAATATCACGATCAATGATAAAAAGTATGAAGTATCACAGGATATGACGGTACTTGAAGTGGCAAGATCAAACGGTATCGACATACCGACTCTTTGCTACATGGAGGGAGTGTCGGACATAGGATCATGCCGCCTGTGCATGGTTGAGGTCGAGGGGTATGAAAATCTGCTTCCCGCGTGCCGTACAAAGGTCAAGGACGGTATGGTGATCACGACCGAGTCGGACACACTTATAGAGTACAGACGGGAAATGCTCAAACTCATTCTCAGCAACCATAATCAGGACTGCATGAGCTGTCCCGCAAACGGCACATGCGAACTTCAGAATCTGTGCAACAGATATGAGGTTGACCACGGCGATCATCCGGGATACCGTGCATCGATCGCGGAGAAATACAAGATAATTGACAGCAATCCCTACATCACATATGACCCGAGCAAATGCATCCACTGTCAGAGATGTATCAATGTCTGTCATAACATTGCGTGTAACGGGGCGCTCGGAAATTCACGCTCCGGTACGTTCCATGTTGTTGATGCACCCTTCGGGGAGGATTATAAGGAAACGGGATGCGAGTCATGCGGCAACTGCGCAAGCGTATGCCCTACAGGCGCGCTCACGCTCAAGAGAGAAGCAAAGTACCGTGACTGGGAAGTTAAGAAAGTACTTACGACCTGTCCGCACTGTGCAACGGGATGTCAGTTCTATCTTGTTGTAAGGAATAATGAGATAGTGAACGTGGAGCCCGCGCCCGGACCTTCAAATCGTAAGAGACTGTGTGTTAAAGGCAGAAGCGGAAGCTTTGATTTTGTAGGCTCTCCCGACAGATTGACAAAACCTCTTATAAAGGACAGATCCACCGGAAAATTCCGTGAGGTATCATGGGACGAAGCGATAAAGTATACGGCCGATCGCCTGATGGAGATCAAGGAAAAATACGGAAGCGACAGTCTTGCGGGATTTGCATGTTCACGTTCCGCAAACGAAGATATCTACATGGTCCAGAAGATGGTCAGGACGTGCTTTGGAACCAACAATACCGACAACTGTGCAAGAGTATGTCATTCGGCAACGGTTGCGGGTCTTGCCAGGACTCTCGGTTCGGGAGCTATGACCAATCCGATCCACGACATCACACATGATGTTGACTGCATTCTCCTCATAGGATCCAATCCGGAGGAAGCACATCCCGTTGTAGGCATGCAGATAAGAAAAGCGGTAAAGAACGGAACAAGACTCATTGTCGTAGATCCCAGAGAGATCGGGCTTGCAAAGCATGCTGATATCCATCTGAAGATCAGACCGGGAACGAACGTCGCTTTTGCAAACGGCATGATGCATGTGATGATAAAAGAAGACCTTATCGATCACGAATATATAAAAGAGAATGCGGAAGGTTTTGATGAACTTAAAGCGCTTGTCGAAAAATACACTCCGGAAAAAGTCGGACAGATATGCCACATAGATCCCGACAGGCTCGTAGAGGCAGCGAGAATGTATGCGGGCGCAAAGAAGGCTCCGATCATATACTGCCTCGGTGTTACCGAGCACTCGACAGGAACCGAGGGTGTTATGTGTATGTCGGATATGGCTGTTCTGTGCGGCAAGATCGGAAAGAGCGGCTGCGGAGTCAATCCCCTCAGAGGACAGAACAACGTGCAGGGTGCATGTGATATGGGAGCCATGCCGACGGACTATCCCGGATACCAGAAGGTTGATAATGACGAGGTAAGAGAAAAGTTCGAAAAAGCATGGAATGTCTCTTTGTCTCCGACACCCGGACTTAAAGCTACCGATGTTTTCCCGGCAGCGATAGAAGGAAAGATAAAAGGACTGTACATATGCGGTGAGGATCCGATAGTATCCGATCCCGATACGCATCACATCATAAAGGCGCTTGAAAGCCTGGAATTCTTTGTCATACAGGAACTGTTCATGACCAAGACGGCAGAGTATGCGGATGTCATCCTTCCCGGCGTTTCCTATGCGGAAAAAGAAGGAACGTTCACCAACACAGAGAGAAGAGTCCAGAGGATCAGGAAAGCTGTTGAACCAAAGGGCGAGGCAAGGCTTGATACGGACATCATCACCGATCTTATGAATGCGATGGGTTATCCGCAAAAGAGGATGACAAGCGCCCAGATCATGGAAGAGATATCATCAGTCACCCCCAGCTTTACCGGAATCTCGCATGCAAGACTTGATGCGGGTGAGACGCTGCAGTGGCCGTGCCGCGAAAAGAACGGTCCGGGAACACCGATAATGCATGTGGGTCATCCCGCAAGAGGAAAGGCACTTTTGTATGCGGTGGATTACAAGGAATCCCGGGAGCTTCCCGATGACGATTATCCGTTCATACTCATGACGGGACGTATCCTTTATCAGTACAACGCGGCAGCCATGACGAGCCGTGCTCCCGGTCTTGTAGATATAGCGGGTGAAGGATTTATCGAGGTCAACTATAAGGATGCAGACAGGCTCGGTATCAAAAACGGTGAACGCATAAGCGTAAAGAGCAGGCGCGGCGAGATAACGGCAACGGCACGCGTCGGACGTAAGGTATCGGAAGGCGAGACATGGATGCCGTTCCACTTTGCCGATTCACCTGTCAACATGCTGACCAACGCGGCTCTTGACGAGTTTGCAAGGATACCCGAATACAAAGTCTGTGCCGTGCAGATCGGAAAGATATAACATATGGAGAT
>CADCPL010000192.1 GCA_902803305.1 uncultured Lachnospiraceae bacterium | reverse complement strand
TACTGCATTCCTTCCACTATCCTCTGACATGCTTCAAGGTCCGCATCCTGACCGACAACACATACCTTTCCTCCCAGGCGGTGCTCAATGAGCGCTCTTATCGCATTGGCTGCAAGATTGTCATTGCCGCACATTATCGCGTCCGGTATCTTACCCTTTTTTAAGTATTCATCCGTAACGATAAATCCGTTTTCCGCTACCCATCCTTCGGAAAACTTGGCATAATCCACCCTTATCTTGGTGGTGGACAATATCCTGTCAAATCCGTTTTGGACCATCTGCACATTGTAATCGGTAGGAGATCCTTTTACCTGGATGATCGTTCCCTCATTGCCGATGTACTCCTTGATGTACTGAGCCATCAGCTCGCCGACCTTTTCATTGTCTACCGACAGATACAGGTCCACATTGGCATTTCTGATGGGCCTGTCATATGCGATCACCTTGATCCCTTGTCTTTTGGCCTCTACTATAACATCCCTTAATGCCAGATCGTCTATCGCTATCACCACGATCACATCTACCTTCTTATCTATAAAGTATCGGATCTGTTTAATCTGTTCCTCGACTATCCCGTTCGCATTCTGTACGTTGACTTCAGCTCCGAGTTCCTGAGCTTTTGACACAAACAGGTCTCTTTCTCTTGACCATCTTTCTATAAGAAGAGAATCGATGGACAGTCCTATCTGTATCTTGTCATCTTTCTGCACAGGGCTTTCGACGCTTCCCGATGCGGCATTTGTGCATCCGGCCATCAGGACCGCTGACAATAATATACATATGACGGTACGTATCTTCTTATAATCCACTTCCTACTCTCTCCTTATACTCTGTCGGTGTCATTCCCGTAGACTTCTTGAATATCCTTGAGAAATAATTCGGATCCGAATATCCGCAGTCACTTCCTACTTCCTTTATACTCTTTGAAGGATCTTTCAGCATCTCTTTTGCCTTTTCGACTCTTCTCTTTGTAAGGTATTCTATGAACCCTTCTCCGGTCTCTTCCTTGAACAGCTTGCTGAAATAGTAGCTGCTGATATTGAGTTCTTCGGATATCTCGTTCAGTGATATCTCCCGGCTGACATTTTCTTCTATATAATCCTGTGCTTTTCTGACCAGATAATGAGTTCTGTCCGTGCTTCCGGTAGTCATATTGGCCGCAGCGTTCTTAATTTTCTCCATGAACCACTGTCTTATCTCGTCAAGCGTTGCAAACTCATTGATATCAGACAAATAATTCTTACGGCTCTCAAATTCGTACAGGTGACCGCCGCTTTTGTACATGTCGCTTTCGGCACGAAGAACGAACTCAAGAGCTTTTAACTTGATGCTCATAATGTCATCCGAATGTTTTTCGCACATCCAGTCAAAAAATCGACCGCTGCAAAGAAGACAAGCATCAACCTCTCCGTCCTGTAGTTTTTCAAACATCTCAATCTCGAGATCCGCCGGGTAGCTTTCTTCGTATGAAACCGCGATAGGAAGATCATCGACATGGGCAACGCTTCCCTTTGTGGAATACAGTGCCTTCAGTGCCTCTTCGTATGATTCGTAGCAGTTCTTGAGTTTTTTGATGCCGCCGATCCCTATACGGTATTGTATATCCGTGGCACTTCTCATCTGTCTTGCAGCCATGCGGCATTTTTCTATCAGATCGGATCTTTCCTGATACTCCATCGAAAGGTCATTCCTCGGAACAAAGACCGGTATCTTATTGGAACTGATACTTCCGACCACGGCCTGCGGAAAAGTATCCCTTATCATTTCCCTGACCTTGGTGTAGTACACGGTCTGCGCCTTGACCGCGGAGCCCGCTGCATTTGTCAGGAAATTTCCCTGCTGCATGTCTCCGAACATGACCGCTGCCATGTACCCGTAATTGGTGTCGATCCCGATAAGGCTTTTGTAATTCTCGATCTCCTCTTCAAAAGGTTCCTGAAAAATGATGCTTGATACAAATCCGTTCTCTATTATGGGAACAACAGTCTCCAGTCTTTCCTTGATCTGAAGATCCTGTCTCCTCTTTTCCCGCCTCTTGTCGAGTTGTTCGATGACTCTGTCGATGACAGTGACTATGGACTTTTGATTATACGGTTTATTAAGATAATCTATTACTCCCAGCCCGATCGCTTCCCTGGCATAGTCAAACTTGTCATAAGCGGTCAGCACCACGAAAATGACCGAAGGCAGCATCGCTCTTATTTCCTTCATGGCTTCGATACCGTTGATACCGGGCATCTGAATATCCATGAAGATAACATCCGGTCTGAACCTGTCAGCCACTTCTATTGCCATTCTTCCTGACTTCGCAGTTTCTATCTCAAACTGTCCTTCGAAATTTTTGGATATGATCATCGTAAGTGAATTGATCACTATCCCTTCGTCATCTGCAAGTAGTATCCTGTACAATTTCCTTACCTCTTATCTTCCGCTTCAGGTCGTATCTCTTTCGGGACCTTTATCACAAACTCGGTCCCGCAGCCTTCTCCCTCACTTATGATATCCATGACATCACTTCTTCCCGTAAAGATCTGGAGTCTCTCTATAACGTTTCCGAGTCCGACACCGTTTGATGCCGAATGATCAGCCGATACTTCTCCCGCTGCCTCTCCGGAGAGTATCCTGTCTATCTGATCCTTCCGCATACCGATACCGTTATCTCTTATGGACAACAGCACATTCCCGTCATCCTGAGATACTTTCAGATCGATATGTCCTTCCCAATCTATATCCCTTATCCCGTAGTTAACCGCATTTTCCACTATGGGCTGGATTATCATGCTGGGTACCCTTACTGACATAACACTTTCATCAACATCCTTAGAATAATGGATCTCTCCGGTAAATCTTACGTTCAGGATGTATACATATTTATCAACAAGCGCTATCTCTTCGGCGATCGTGGCATCGTTATCGATCTTCTTGATATTATATCTGAAAAAGTCAGCCATGTTCTCAATGAATTCCGTTGTCTTTTCCGCGCCCTCCATCATGGCCAGCTGCTCTCCGGCGTTCAGTGTATTAAACAGAAAATGGGGATTGATCTGTGCCTGAAGCGAGCGGAGCTGAACTTCCTTCATCCTGTTTTCCATCACAAGCTCATGCTCTTTGAGCATACTCTCACGAAGCACGCTGCTGCGGATCTGCTCGATATATCTCTGAATACTTTCCAGCATCTGTTCAAAAGCTTTTGAAACGACGCTTATCTCATCGCCGCCTTCCGTAACCGGCACTTCTACATCAAAGTTTCCGGCAGCAACTTCATTGGCTGCCTGCGACAGTGTGATAAGCGGCATGGTCATGCTCTTTGTCATGAGGAACACAACGATGACGTTTACTATTCCGATAAAGAACAGTATCAGTATCGTAATGAGCTCCATATAACGAAGTGATGACAGGAGCACGCTGTAATCCGATGTATTCTTCTTGAACTGGCTGTTATTGAGAGCATATATACATGACTGAAGATCGGAATACATGTTTACCGTCTCTTCGTAGGAAGATTTATACTTTTCTATGTTCCTTCCTCGTTTGGCGGTGATCGTCTCTCCGGCTGTCGTAAGATAATTTTCGGACTGGTTGCTTATGTTCTCAAACAATGCATATACCGTTGTGCCGGAATTCGAAAGATCGAGTCCCGCAAGTTCATTCCTGTAATCCTGTTCCGCCTTGTAGTAATCATACAGCGCGCTCGTACTTTTACTCTCAAGATATTCCTTCATGGAATTCTGGAGAAAAGTCAGATCATCCGCAAGTTCATTGAGGCTGACGTTTACAACATAGATCTCATCGACTCTTTCCATCATTGTGTTGATGCTTATATACATATAGATGTTAACAACGAGCATCAGCACAAGCGGTACGATAAATGCGATCAGCATCTTGGTCATGACCGAAGCGTTATTCCATTTTTTCTTAAACGCTCCCTTCATTATCCTTCCGCCTCATCTGTTTTTTCCCGGATCATCCGGCTCGCTTTATCATGATCGACTACTTCTATCCGCACGGGAAGATATGAGTTGGTGTATCCCATGTTATTGTATTCGTAAAGAGCCTGGACACATGACCTGCCCATCTCTTCGGTATCGACCGAAACGGTTGAATATATGACCTGTTTGTCAACGGCATCAAGTATCGTATCATTAACGAAATACCCTACTATCTGTATCTGTCCGACCAGATTGTAATCAACAACTGCCTGATATGCACAGCGGGTATATACACTGTTAACGCACAACATGATATCGGGCAGATTATCTTTCTCCAGAAAGATGTTCCTTATCCTTTCCTCGGCACTGAAAATATCCTCCACATCTATCCTGGTGACCACGATCTCGGGCATCACATCGGATTCCTCACTGCGCAGGTTATCCTCTATAGCCATAACGATGAGGTTTGATGCACCCTCGGACATATCTCCGTCAACAAGTATATCAACGGATTTATCTCCCATATCTTCTCCATTCAAGAGGTTCTTTATCTGAAGTGCGTACATCTGACCAAGCTCATAATAGTTAAGTCCGACATAACACTGCCGCTTGGAAGCTTCAACATCATTTTGGAGTACTACAACACCGATCCCCTCTTCCACGGCTTTGTCGATAAGGCCGGCCACCTTGTCACTGCTGCCTCCCGAATATATGATCCCGTCCACTTTCGAATTAACGGCTATCCGAAGAAGATCCTCAGCCGAATAATCCCTTCCGAGAACGGTTCCCAGATCCTCAAGATATGCGCCGTATTCCCTTGCCTGATCGCTTGACGCGGCAAGAACCTGCGCCCACAGATCACTCTCCGAGTCCTCGGCTATGAAAGCATAATGTTTATCATATACGACCGTTTCCTCCGGCTGTATGCTATCCATCGTCTTTGAGATCACTCTGAACAGTATCCCTGTCACAACCGCCGCCACTATCATTATGACGGTTCCGACTATCATGAATCTGTACGATCTGTTTGAATAATTCTTATCCCCTGTTTTTTCCATGTGCATATAATATCACAAAAGAGCCGGTTTCATATACAAAACCGACTCTTTTATCACGATCCCGATATCGGTCAGACCGTTGTATCTATCACCGTACCCTTTTTATCTCCGTCATCTTCGGGTACGTCAGTCTCTTCACTGACCGGGCCTACATCATCCTTTTCCCGGCTTTCATCATCGTCTGTATCTTCATCCTTCTCTTCTTCGGGATACTTGGTCCTGAACATCTCCATGAACTGTTTTCCGGTGATGCTCTCCTTCTCAAGAAGATACTCGGCCATCTTGTCAAGAAGATCCCTGTTTTCCTCAAGAAGCTTCTTGGCCTGTGCATATGCCTGCGAAAGGATCTTCATCACTTCTTCGTCAACTCCGGCCGCAGTCTCATCGGCACATTCCATCACCATACGTCCGGAGAGATATCTGTCCTCAACACTCTCAAGCTTGATGAGTCCGAACCTCTCGGACATACCGAATCTGGTGACCATGGCTCTGGCAAGACCGGTTGCCTTTTCAATATCGTTGCTCGCTCCGTTTGTGATTGAAGCAAAAATGAGTTCTTCGGCAGCACGTCCGGCAAGCGCCGTAACTATCTGCTCGTATATCTCATCTCTTGACTCAAGATGCTTTTCCTCTTCGGGAACATACCATGCATATCCGAGCGCTCCCATTGTTCTGGGGACGATCGTTATCTTCTGGATGGGATCCGTATTCTTCTGCAGAGCCGAAGCAAGAGCGTGTCCTATCTCGTGATATGCCACGATCCTGCGTTCCTTCTTGGTCATTATGCGGTCCTTCTTTTCCTTACCCATCATAACGACTTCTATCGCTTCAAGAAGATCCTTCTGGTTAACGGCTTCTCTTCCGCTCTTGACCGCATTGATCGCTGCTTCGTTGACCATGTTGGCAAGATCCGATCCGACGGCTCCCGCGGTTGCAAGAGCGATCTCATCAAAGTCAACGGAGTCGTCAAGAAGCACATCCTTGGAATGAACCTTGAGCGTTTCCTTTCGTCCCTTAAGATCAGGCTTGTCGACTATGATGCGTCTGTCAAATCTTCCCGGACGAAGAAGTGCTTTATCAAGGATCTCCGGCCTGTTCGTTGCCGCAAGGATCATTATTCCCTTGGCGCTGTCAAAGCCGTCCATTTCCGAGAGCAGCTGATTGAGCGTCTGTTCACGCTCGTCGTTTCCACCGCCGTAACGGCTGTCCCTTGATTTTCCGATCGCATCGATCTCGTCTATGAATATGATGCACGGTGCGTTCTTCTGGGCATCCTTGAACAGATCCCTTACTCTTGATGCACCTACACCTACGTACATTTCCACAAAATCGGAACCCGCAAGCGAAAAGAAAGGCACGTGCGCTTCTCCGGCAACAGCTCTGGCAAGAAGAGTCTTACCTGTTCCGGGAGGGCCCACGAGAAGAGCTCCCTTCGGAAGCTTTGCTCCGATCTTTACATACTTGCCCGGATTATGAAGAAAATCAACTACTTCCTGGAGTGATTCCTTCGCCTCATCCTGTCCGGCAACATCCTTGAACGTTACACCTGTTTCCTTCTGAACGTACATCTTGGCATTGCTCTTTCCGACGCCCATTATTCCGCCGCCGCCCATACGTCTCATAAAGAAACTGATTATGAGCCAGAATATCAGGATCGGCAGAATGTATGTCAGAACGAACGAGAGGATCATCGTTGACGAATCCGATTCCTTCTGTTCAAACTTTACTCCCGCTTTCAGGAGTCTGTCCGGAAGCGAAAAATCGTTTACGGGAATGGTGAAATATTTCATGGGAACATAAACATTCTCCTGTCCCTTCGGAATGATGGTTATCTCATCTGAGCTGATGACTACACTCTCAACTTCACCCTTTTCCAGCTTTTCTATGAAAGCATCATAAGTGATCTTCTGATTGGTCGCGCTTGAAAACATCGTTCTCATGTATGAAAGGATCACAAACAATACGACGGATACCACGATGATTATCAGAAGCATCTGCTGGTTCTGTTTTTTATTCTTATTATTTCCGGAATTATTATCCTTATTTTCCATATAATCTCCTCATGTTTGGGGAACACCCTTAAAACATTATCGGTTTATTATAGATATAAAAAAGGGATAAATCAACAATTTATGTTATAATACATGCCATGGTACTACCTTCTTATTCTTTCATTTTCATATTTTTACCCGTAGTGGTCATCCTGTACCGGCTCGCCAATATGAGAGGTTTATACCGGGCCGGCAAGATGATACTTCTTTTCTCGTCACTTTCTTTCTATGCCATGCTCACTCCCGGTATAAAGGGACTTGCAGCTCTTTTGTTATCCGCTTCGATATGCTATATCATAGCAACCTTCGGTATAAGAAAATGCGGATCCGGTACTTCAAAAAAAGCTCTTCTTATACTCGGAATCGTGATCAACATTGCTTTTCTCATATACTGTAAGTACCTGACATATATTCAGGTGCTTATGGGAAAGACAGAGGGAACAGACCTGTTTTATAAAGCCGTTGTCGTTCCCGTCGGTATCAGTTATTTCACTTTTTCGCAGATAGCATACCTTGTTGATACATACAGAGATACGGATCTTTACTATTCGTATTTTGATTACCTTTTGTTCATTAGCTTTTTCCCGAAGATCTCTGTCGGTCCCATCGCACTTACCACGGATCTGATCCCGCAGTTCAATGATGTGGTCCGCAAAAAGATCGACTACGATAACATGGCAAAAGGCTTCTATCGTTTCACGCTCGGTCTTTCCAAAAAACTCCTTTTGGCAGACAATCTCGGAACCTTCAGTGACATGGGATACGCAAACATCGCCAACCTTTCATCGGGGGATGCGCTTCTTGTGATCCTGTCATATACGCTTCAGATATATTTTGATTTTTCCGGTTACTGTGATCTGGCATCCGGAATATGCCTCATGCTCGGGCTCGACCTGTGTGAAAACTTCGACGGCCCGTACCGCAGCCTTTCCATATCCGAATTCTGGAAAAGATGGCACATCAGTCTTACAACTTTTTTCAGGAATTACCTGTATATCCCGATGGGCGGTAACAGAAAAGGAAAGATCAGGACATACGTTAACAACATGATCATATTCCTGATAAGCGGATTATGGCACGGTGCAGCGACTCATTTTGTGCTGTGGGGCATGCTTCACGGCATCGGGATCATTGCGAGCAGACTGATTTCTCCCGTGACAAAGAAATTACCGAAGGCAGTCAGATGGGTTCTGACTTTTTCATTTGTGAATCTTGCATGGGTATTCTTTCGTGCCGACAGCACCGAAATGGCACTTGATATATTAAAAAGACTCTTTACCGCCGGATTCGGACCGCTCAACAGTTCACTCATAGCGGCATGTATTCCTACCGAATGCCAGCTGCTTCAGTGGCTGATACTTAAGGCCTCACCCGATCTTACATTCTACAGCGGCTGTGCGATATGGATAGGTCTTGTTGTCCTGGGCATATTCCTGTCAGCCTTTTCAAAAACAGCTGCCGAGAGATGTAAAGATTTTAAAGCATCGGGCATTAAGGTTGCCACGACAGTCATACTGTTTACATGGTCGGTATTATCACTGTCGGAAGTTGCGGAATTTATATATGTGAATTTTTAATCATGACAAACAAACAGTTCTTTATCCGGACAATCGCATATTCCCTCGGGTTACTTGTTGTGATAGCGGCGATCACGGTCATCATCGATCCGTTCGTCCATTATCATGCACCCTTTTTCGGGCTTGCCGCTGCCGAGACGGAAGAACGCGGACAGCAGATAGGCGTCGCAAAAAACATGTCATATGACACGGCTATAATAGGTTCATCCATGAGCGAGAATTTTGAAGCCGGGTGGTTTGATGACGGCATCATCGGAAACAGTACGGTAAAACTGTCGATGCAGGGCGCACATTTTGACGATTATTCAAGGCTTCTTAACGTGGTACTGTCTAAACCGGAGACGAAGACCGTCATAATCTCACTCGACAACTACATCCTGCTGCACAACCCTTCCGAACACCCCACAACGATACCTGATTATCTGGAGAACGATACCGTAAAGGATGATATATATTATCTGTGGAATAAATCGGTCGCATTTGTATATCTGCCGCAGTTTATCATCAACAACATAACCGAAGGATTTTCAGCCGACAGCGCATATTGCTGGGCGGGAAGATACAAGTTCGACAGATACGTTGCGCAGGCAACATATCTTCCGTACAGGCTGATGCAGCCTGAGCCCGAAGAGAAATTTGATACGTATTACGGATATTCAGAGGAATTTCTGGCCGGGATAACTCCCTATATAGAAGCACGGCCTGATGTGCAGTTCATATTCTACGCCCCGCCTTACAGCATAATGTACTGGGACGACTGCATACTCCGCGGAAGGCTTACCGCCGAGATCTGCGCACTCAATGAAGTGTATAAAAGACTTCTCGGATATGACAATGTCCGGATATTCTATTTCCAGGATAACTGGGACATAATAACGGATCTTAACAACTACAAGGACTATTCCCACTTCAGTCAGGATATCAGCCATTACCTTTATGAGTGCATGGCAACCGGAAATAATGAGATCACAAGCGAAACATCTTTTGATACTCTGCTAAAGTTCTCCGAAGACGTAGCCGCTTATGACCACGAATTGACTTTTCACTGACCGTCCCACAAATGGCGCGGATATACTCCGGCGTCTTTAAGTTCTTTGATACGACTCCTCACATACTCTTTGTCTTCTTTGTATGTGACTCCAAACCATCTGTCATCCGATCCGAGCACCTTGACCGTTGCGTTGCCGGATCTGATCATCTTGTCAACTACAAAAGGAAGATAGCACTCCGCTTTTTCGATATTTTTCGGAAGATCTTCTTTGTAGAATCTTGTAAACTCTTTATCAGTCTCAACGAGAAAATCGGGAGTGAACCCCCATAAGTTCATGCTTGTCATCTGATCAAAGGGCACGGGGATATAGTCCCTGTCATTCTCGGTATAAGCAGCACCGTCATCCGTCATTATGATCTTTGTGCGCTCAACGATATCAACAAGATCGCCCTTCTCGTCGACCGTACACAGTCCCCTGCTCACCGATCCGTTTTCCGTCAGGGTATTTCCGAGTTTGAATCCCACCATGCAGTATTTTCCGGTATTATCTTTTACGCTCTCAAGATACTCATAGATCTTTACAAATGCTTCCCTTCCGTAAAAATCATCCGCATTGATCACCGCAAAAGGTCCGTGCACGACGTTCCTGACCGATCTTACTGCATGTGCCGTTCCGTACGGTTTGGTACGGTTTTCGTAAACAGACTCTCCATCCGGGATGTCTGTAAGTTCCTGGAAAACATATTCAACTTCGATATGATCGGAGACTGCATCTCCTACAGCCTCTTTAAACAGTTCCAGGTTTTCTTTTTTTATTATGAATATTATCTTGGAGAATCCGGCATATTTCGCATCATAGATCGAAAAATCGATTATCTTGTCGCCTTCGTCGTCCACCTTGTCTATCTGTTTTAATCCGCCATACCTGCTGCCCATTCCCGCAGCCATTATCACAAGTACGGGTTTGT
>CADCPL010000191.1 GCA_902803305.1 uncultured Lachnospiraceae bacterium | reverse complement strand
TTCGTGACACCTCATGCCATATGCTCTAAAGCAAGTGTCCTCGTTGTCAGGTCACATACCTCCGAAGGACCGTAATACTGGATCGCACCGGGATATGTGAATGCCGTCTCAACGGCCCACTTGTCACGGTTTGCAGCGAAGTACTTGAACGGCTCTCCGTCAAGTTCAACAAGTGCCTTTCTGATAACGGGCTTATCTTCTCCGTTCCTTCTCTCGATATTCATCATCTTGGTTATCGGCATACCGCCTGCTACCCAGTCTTCTGCGGGCTTGGAAAGGTTTGATACCTTTGAGAGATAACCCGTGTAGCCGTACTGGATGAGCATGAATGCGTTATATCCGAGTGAGTAGCAGTAGTCTGCATCAAAGTTTGACGGGAACGCACATCTTCCTTCATATCCGAAGAAGTGATGGAGTGCACCGAATTTTCCTTTGTATGTGCCGGCCTTCTTTCTCTTTTCAAGTTCATCCTTAACAAGAGCTGATAAAAGCTTCTCTGACTCGATAAGTGATACCTGAACGTTTCCGTGGGGATCTCTTTCAAGGAAGAGCTGCTGCTGGATGAGCTGAGGAAGGATGGCAAATACCGACATCGACTCTTTTGTAAGACCTTCCTCGATGAATTTATACTTTGCATCCCAATCGGGAAGTGCATTGAACTTCTCTGTGTTTGCGCCTGCCAGGAGTTCGTTGATCTCAGCAATGAGCTTTGAGAACTCGGGAACGAATTCCACGATACCTTCGGGAATGATGGCTACACCGAAGTTGTTTCCGGCATTACCGCGCTTTTCAACCGAATCAGCTATCTGTGATGCTATCTGTGAAAGCGACATCTTCTTGGCAGCAACCTCTTCACCGATGAGGCAGATATTGGGCTGTGTCTCGAGAGCACACTCAAGCGCTACGTGGCTTGCGCTTCTTCCCATGACCTTGATGAAATGCCAGTATTTCTTCGCAGAGTTGGCATCTCTTTCGATATTTCCGATAAGCTCCGAATATGTCTTTGTTGCAGTATCAAATCCGAATGAAGCCTCAATGTCTTCGTTCTTAAGGTCTCCGTCAATGGTCTTCGGACATCCGATGACCTGAACACCCGTGTTGTTTGCAGCCATATACTCTGCAAGCACTGCAGCGTTTGTATTCGAATCGTCTCCACCGATAATAACGATGGCTGTAAGTCCGTGCTTCTTGGCAACTTCGGTAACGATCTTGAACTGATCCTCGGTCTCGAGCTTGGTCCTTCCCGATCCGATGATGTCAAATCCGCCTGTGTTCCTGTATGCATCGATGAACGCATCATCAAATTCTACAAAATCATCATCGATAAGTCCGCTCGGGCCGCCCTTGAAACCAAGCAGAACATTGCTCTTGTCGGTAGCCTTAAGAGCATCATAAAGACCGCATATAACGTTATGTCCGCCGGGAGCCTGTCCGCCCGAAAGGATAACGCCAACAACCTGCTTCTTTGCTGCAGATGTATTCTGACCCTTCATGAATGTGATCTCGTTCTTTCCGTATGTGTTGGGGAAAAGAGCCTTGATCTTGTCCTGATCCGCAACACTTGCGGTAGCTTCTCCGTCTTTTACGCATATCTCCGAGATACCGGCCCTGAGCATGCCGGGAAGCTTCGGAACATACTCATATCTTGCTTTTTGAAGAGGTGAAAGATTCATAGTATTACTCCTTTTCTTGTGTGGAACTGGTTTGTCTGTAACTAAAACATCCATCAGATTGTATCATACCGTATGATTTTTTCAATAGAAATTGTCTGCATAAAACTGCGAGTATTTCTGAACCTCGGTATCTATGTGATCACTCCCGAGCTTTTCGCACAGCGTATCCTGCCCCGAGAACATATCGGTCCCGAGTCCCAGCCTGCCTTCCGGTATCTCATATCCCATGGCCGACAGGACGGTCGGGAACATATCCATCGTGTTCCATGACCTGTTCTTCATCCTCAGCGTCTTGGGATCATATCCCGTATTGATAAAGCAGTTATAGACCATGCGATCCGACGCGTTCTTAACAAGCGACTGATCCATCCGCGGATGATCCCCCTGTATCACTATCACAGTATCCTCATACCACGGCTGGGTGCTGCACCAGTCAATAAACTCACGGATCTGCTTATCCGCACATACCACAACATTGTCGAGCTGTCCGGGGTATGTTTTTTCGCAAAGCGGACATATCCATCCGTCGATATGATGCGTATCAACCGTGAGCATCGTAAAGTTAAAAGGTCCGGGCTCCGCACTGATCCTTGTAAGCTCATCCTTTGCGATCTTATAGAGCATCCAGTCCTCAAAGCCCCAGTTGACTTCCTCTTCCGGAGTAAGGTATCCGTTCTCTTCCGCCGTATACAGATCATATATCCGGAAATTCCCGTGCTGCTCGAAGAATGCCCTTCTTCCTCCGAATCTCGCATCTGATCCGCACAAAAATTCCTGGTTATATCCCTTTTGATCCAGTATGTCTCCGAGAGTTATCGTGTTCTTGGAGAAATGCTCCTGGTTGCCGAAATCGGAGTTTCCTTCTATCGGAAATGAAAATGCCGCTCCCGTCTGCGTTGCCCACAGTGCCGCCATCGTCCAGTCCGTATTCTTCGCGCTTATAAATCCTCCGAGATCATCCTCATCGGAGAAAGACACGTTGTCATTCGCAAGCTTTGTCAGGTTCGGGATATAGTTGATCTCCGGCTGCTCTCCGCCATCCGCCTTCGATGCATATGTCGTCTCCATGCTCTCCATATATATGTATAAGAGATTCTTCGGCTTGTCGCACTTGATCGCATCCACATTTGGCTTTACATAGTACTCATCATATATTTCAGTCCCCGAGTTATAATCCCTGATGAACGAGCTTATCTCCAGCCTGTTGTTGATACTGCCTGTTACATAGACCGAAAATGCTGCCATAAGGATAAAAAGAAGTGCTTTCATCAGCCGTACCGCATCGATCCCATCTGTATCGCTCTTCTTTTTTCCGAAGATGATCCTGACCGAAACAAATCTTCCGAGCATAAAAAAGATGAAGGCCCCGACAGCAATGACGGCAGCACATACAACGAGCTTCGGCACCACATACCTTACGGCTCCGCCGAAAAAATCATTGTTTGCCCCCGAAAGCGGTGACTTCATCGTATAGATTATCTCGCGAAATGTTACTCCGAACGAGTCATTGAACCACTCGAACAGTCCAAGCAGTATCGTGTCTATGATAAGCCCTGCGGCGAATACGACAAAACATATTCTGCTTAGTATCCGTGCTTTCTTATCCAACTATTCCTTGTCCTTTTTCCCTTTGATCTCACATCTGACCGCTGTATAAGTGACTATTATCTCCTTGATATACGGGAAGATACCTGCAAGTATGGCTGCAACGATCGTATATATACCCGTTCCCGCTTCAACATTGACCCCGATCCCGAGTCTGGCAAGCATAACTCTTACGACATACGTCGCAATGGCGATCGCTGTTGCATACCCTGCATAGAGTATGAGCGGATCAAGCGAGAAGACCGCTTCCTTTTTCGCGCGCCGAAGATCGATACCGAGTGCGATGATCGGTATCAGCATGTAATCGATAAACACCAGTATCCAGTCCGTATTCATTCTTTTCTCCTTTATCTGTACTGCTTCTCTTTATCGGTAACATCGGTGTACAGGCCGCTAATGCCCATATCGATGAACTTCTTCATCTCGCCTTCATCATTGACCGTATGGGCAAAAAGCGGAATCCCGCTGCCCTTCAGCATTTCAAAGCTTTCCTGATACTGTGTCGGAAAATCGGTCCAGAACGTGATCCCCGAAAGCTTCGTCCTGTCCGTAAAAGCCATTAACCGATCTGCAACAAGTTCCTCATCAGTCGCTCTGTACAGCGTATATATTATGTTATTAAAGCCCAGGTCCTTTATCCTGTCGTACTCATCTTCGTGATATATCTGGATGATGAAATTGTTCATGAGTTCGGGGTGTGATGACTTGATCAGCCTGCATACTCCTTCGTTATCATCCTTGACATCGGTAACAACATAGAAGTCGGGATGATCCTTCATAAACACCGCCAGATCTTCAAACGACATGGTCGACAGACAGTCATCATATTTTGCGTTTATGAATGTTTCAAGTGTCGGAGGACAGTTCGGCGTTCCCGCATTCTTCACGTTATGCGCCCAAGTCACGCCGTCTTCACTGTCATGAGCACACACGATCTGATCGTCCACCGTGATCATAAGATCAAACTCCGATATCCTGTTCCCGCTGTCATAACAGTTCTTAAGAGCCTCCCTGCTGTTGGTATAGGAAAACAGTTTTCCGTCGTCCTCGATATAACCGCCGGCATGGATGATATACCTGTTATCGGTAAGGAGTTTTCGGCACTGAGGAACCGTGATGACTCCCCTTGCGGGAAAGATCACGAGCACGGCGATAACTGCCGCTGCGGCAATGACAAGAGCTGCGATGGCCACGGCGGTCACGCGCAGTTTTTTCTTCCCTATATACAGGTTTATCTCCAATGATCTGCTCATGGCAAGTATTATACTTCTATTTGGTGATTTGCGCAAAAAGATATGGTGTGATATCCTATCTGCAGTAAGCGGATATGGCGGAATTGGCAGACGCGCCAGATTTAGGTTCTGGTGGGAGACCGTGCAGGTTCAAGTCCTGTTATCCGCATTTTTTG
>CADCPL010000190.1 GCA_902803305.1 uncultured Lachnospiraceae bacterium | reverse complement strand
GAACAGGCAGTCGCTCATTTACGCACTCGGTGATCAGGCTATCGAGATAGTAGCAAGCAAGCTCGCAAACGTATATAAAGTTGAGATTGAACTCGAGCAGCCTAAGGTTGCATACAGGGAGACGATCAGGAAGAATTCCGATGTCGAGGCGAAATACAAGAAGCAGTCGGGCGGACACGGCCAATACGGACATGTTAAGATGAGATTCGAGCCCCTCGGTGATCTTGACAAGACATTTGAATTTGAACAGGTTGTTGTCGGCGGTGCAGTTCCCAAGAACTACTTCCCTGCAGTTGAAAAGGGTCTTGCCGAATCCGTACAGAAGGGTCCCATGGCGGCGTATCCCGTAGTCGGAGTCAAGGCAGTACTCTATGACGGATCATATCATCCGGTTGACTCTTCCGAGCAGGCGTTCAAGATGGCTACCATTCAGGCATTCAAGAAAGGATTTATGGAAGCAGGTCCCGTTCTTCTCGAGCCTATCGCATCACTCAAGGTTACCGTTCCCGATCAGTATACGGGTGATGTCATGGGAGATCTTAACAAGAGACGCGGAAGAGTGCTTGGCATGAATCCCATCGGCGGCGGCAAGCAGGTAGTTGAAGCTGAGATACCGATGACCGGATTATACGGATACTGTACTGTACTTCGTTCCATGACGGGTGGACGCGGAGTTTATGAATATGAGTTCATTCGCTATGAACAGTGTCCGGCTGATGTACAGGAGAAGGAAGTTGCCGCAAGGGCAAGCAAACTTGTTGATGAGTCAGCTGAATAAAAAGGACAAAAAAAAGGAGTTCCCCATATCGGGGAGCTCCTTTTTTAGTTGTATACGACCTGGTTCCGACCGTTTTCCTTACCTTTGTACAGGCGTTTATCGGCGATCTCTATAAGAGTTTTGACCTTGGCTGAAGAATAGTATCCGCTGACGCCAAGAGTTATTGTTACATGAAGTGTTTTTCCTTCATAGTAGAATTCATAAGCCTCGATTGCAGCACGTATCCTGCCCGCAACCTCAACGGCGATATCCTGAGAATCATTGACGAGTATGAGGAATTCCTCACCGCCCCATCTGCATACGCTGTCCTTTGATCTTATCTGTGCCGTTATGATCTTGCTGATGCTCTGAAGGACAAAATCGCCGCAGTCATGACCGTATGAATCGTTGAATTTCTTGAAATGATCGATATCAGCCATTATAAGGCTGTACGGAACATCATTGATTATCGCATTCCTGTGAGTATGATTAAGCCTCTCATCCATGCTCCTTCTGTTAAGGAAATGCGTGAGAGGATCGAAGCTTGCTTCATCTTCAAGACGTTCCTGTTCGCTTTCCATCTTAAGCTGCATGGAATTGACCTCTACGGCAAAAAGAGCAGAAAAGATGAATGTCACGCATATCCCGATCACGATGTTCATGTAGCACAGGAACACTTCAAAACCGATGGCAACATTGCCGACAAACGGGTCATTGAAATATGTAAGGGCTCTTATGAGCAGAAAAGCAAAAAGGATCACACCGCCGGTAACAAAAGGGTAGAACAATTTTCTCCGGAATGTTGATATCGAAAAAGCGAGATAAAACGATACCGGTATAAGTGAAGGGAGGTAGAACATGAACCCGAACTGCCATCCCAGAAACAGCGTGGCAAGGCAGGAGTGCAGGACAACTTCTATCAGGACAAGTATGTATATCCTGCCAAAGTATTTGATATCGGAGGTCATTCTTGAAAGGGCTGCATACATTATGAAAATGGCGGTATTGTATATTCCGAGAAAACGGGCGCCTATGATATAAAAAGCTATCATGAATATGAAGTGGATAACGGAAGTACCCGTAAGCAGAATGGAATATCTGATAGCATCATAATTCGTCTGAGAGTCTCCCTGATGCCCGTATAACAGCTTCTGTAACATGGTAAAACCTCCAATCCAAAATATTATAACACCAAAGGATCGAAAATTCTTTACAAACATATGTTCGCGTAGTATCATGGTTCATATGAATAAAAGAGACATGATACTGATAACCGTCATAGTTCTTTTGGCGGCTTTATCATATATTCTGCTGCATCATGGGGACGGAGATAATGTGGTTTCCGTATACGTAAAGGGCAGTCTTCATGGCACATATGACCTGTCGGTCCCGAGACAGATCCATATAGTGGGAGATAACGGTATCATCAATGATATAGAAATATCAGACGGAAGTGTATTTATGAAGTATTCGGATTGCCCCGGGCAGCAATGCGTAAATACCGGCAGGATAGACCGTAACAACGAATCCATCTGCTGTGCTCCCGCGGGGACTCTTATAACGGTCCATACAGCCAAAGAGCCTGATTATGATGCCATCACCAAGTAGAAAGATAACAATATGTGCGGCTTACACGGCTCTCGGGCTCATACTCGGATATATTGAGTCATTTATCGTATTTCCGATCCGTGTTCCCGGGGTACGTATAGGGCTTGCCAATATAGTGACGGTAATGTGCCTGTATTCACTGGGATTTTCTTATACTGTCGTTGTTATGCTGCTTCGTGTTACATTGTCCGCGATACTTTTCGGAAGCCCGGTATCATTCGTTTACAGTCTGGCGGGAGCGGCTTTGGCGCTCGCCGGTATGTATATGGCAAAACGCCTGAGGTTTTCGATCTACGGAGTCAGTTTCTGCGGAGCCGTACTTCACAATATCGCGCAGACGGCAGTTGCATATTTCATGGTATCATCTGTTTATATATTTACTTATCTTCCCGTATTGATACTTGTTGGTTCATTTGCGGGGATAATAACTGGATTTGTCGCGGATATCATGGTAAGAAGACTTGGATCACGGGAAGTATAAAGGTTTAACAGGGGGAGAGATAAGAGATGATCGGATATATCAAGGGAGAAGTTGCCGCTATATACGAGGACAGGCTGGTCCTTGAGAACAACGGGATCGGATATAATATTTACATGCCGGGGAGCAGTCTTGAACTTGTCGAAGGGATCGGGGCTGTTGTCAAGGTATACACATATCTGTGTGTACGCGAAGATGCCATGCTTTTGTACGGTTTTCTGACTAAGGACGATCTTGATCTGTACAGGCTCCTGATCTCGGTGGGCGGTATCGGCCCCAAGGGAGGTCTGTCGCTGCTTTCCGTTATGTCGGCGGATGAGCTCAAGTTTGCGATCGCATCAGGTGATGTCAAGCAGATAGCAAAAGCCCCGGGAATAGGAGCCAAGACGGCGCAGCGTGTGATCATAGACCTTAAGGACAAGATAGACATCGTTTCGCAATTTGACCAAATGTATGCGGATAATGGGCAGAAGACGCAGGCCCTTTCATCTGTCAGGGAAGAAGCCGCTTTGGCGCTCGTGGCGCTTGGTTATTCGCAGACGGATTCGTATAAGGCAGTCAGGAATGCACAGGGTGATGATGTGGAAACAATACTTAAGAGCGCGCTTTCGATCATAACACAGATCTAGGGAAGAACATGCAATGAAGAGAACGATAGAGACCAATCTTACAGAAGAAGATATCAAGATAGAAGGCAGTCTTCGTCCGCAGAAGCTTGATGAATATATAGGGCAGGAGAAGGCCAAGGAGAATCTCAAGGTGTACATCGAAGCGGCAAAGCGCCGCCATGATACACTTGATCATGTGCTTTTTTACGGACCTCCGGGTCTGGGCAAGACAACTCTTGCATGCATTATAGCCAATGAAATGGGAGTTCATATCAAGACCACGAGCGGGCCGGCCATTGAGAAGCCGGGTGAGATAGCCGCGATCCTTAACGGGTTATCCGAGGGAGACGTTCTGTTCATAGATGAGATACACCGCCTGAACAGACAGGTTGAAGAGGTTCTGTACCCGGCCATGGAAGATTATGCTATCGATATAATGGTGGGAAAGGGCCCTACAGCCAGATCCATAAGACTTGATCTTCCCAAGTTCACTCTTGTCGGTGCAACGACAAGGGCGGGTCTGCTTACGGCACCTTTGAGAGACCGTTTCGGAGTGATTCACAGGCTGCAGTTTTACAATCCCGATGAACTGTCGACCATTATCAGGCATTCGGCCGCTATACTTGATGTATCAATAGAGCCAGGCGGAGCATATGAACTTGCCAGAAGGAGCAGGGGAACACCGAGACTTGCCAATCGTCTTCTTAAGAGGGTCAGGGATTTTGCGCAGGTAAGGCATGACGGAGTAATAACCGAAGCTGTGGCTGTAGAGGCGCTGGATCTGATGGGTGTTGATCCGATGGGATTGGATCAGTCGGATCGCAATATGCTGCTTACGATGATCCACAAGTTTTCGGGAGGACCTGTCGGACTTGATACGCTTGCTGCTGCGATCGGCGAGGATGCCGGTACAATATCGGATGTTATCGAACCGTATCTTCTTCAGATAGGTTTTATCAACAGGACGCCGCAGGGAAGGGTGGCTTCCGGGCTTTGCTATCGGCATTTCGGGCTGGATGAGGCGACAGCTGATGCATCCAAATAAAAGGTTGTTTTATTGGTCTAATCTGATATAATCTATTGAGATGGGCGTAAGCCAATTTAGGAGGCACAGATGGTCGGAAATAATGATATCGAAGTCGTTATAGGTGGAAAGGTCATCACCCTTAGCGGAAATGAAAGTGAAGAGTATCTGCAAAAGGTATCTTCATATATCAATAACAAGATCGCAGAATATAATAATGTTGATTCCTTCAGAAGACAGCCGGCGGATATGCAGAACGTATTGTTGCTGCTCAACATAGCCGATGATTATTTCAAGGTCAAGAAAGAGATCGAATCATTACAGGACGAGATAGAGGCCAAGGATCGTGAACTTTATGATCTTAAGCATGAACTCATAGCATCTCAGATAAAGCTGGAGAGCAGAGAAAAGCAGATCAAGAGTATCCAGGGAAAATGATCATGAGGATGTCTTCGGACATCCTTTTATTATTGTAAGGTCTGTTGCATATGAACGAAAAAAAAGTTGAATTGCTGGCACCTGCCGGATCATATGATTGCTTTATTGCTGCGGTAAATGCAGGTGCCGATGCGGTTTATCTGGGACTGGATCGCTTCGGGGCCAGGGCATCGGCGGCTAATTTTTCAGCGGATGAGCTAAAAAGTGCGCTTGATATCGCTCATATGCGTGGCGTAAAGATATATCTTACTGTCAATACGCTTTTTAAAGACCGGGAGATAGAAGATATCGCAGATCTTCTGTATGAGCCTTACATTTACGGACTTGATGGTGTGATAGTACAGGATATCGGAGTCATGTCGGTCATAAACAGGGCCTTTCCGAAGCTTCCGATCCATGTGAGTACTCAGGCTGCCGTAACAAACGCTTCCGGTTTTGAGATACTGAAAGATCTCGGGGTAAAGAGGGTGGTTCCGGCACGGGAACTGTCTCTTGATGAGATAAGAAGAATGGCTGATACCGGTATGGAGATAGAATGCTTCATACACGGCAGCATGTGCTACTGCTATTCCGGCAAATGCCTCATGTCTTCATTCATCGGGGGACGCAGCGGAAACAGAGGCAGATGCGCCCAGCCCTGCAGACTTCCTTATGACGATCATTATTATCTGAGCCTGAAGGATATGTGCGTTATCGATATGATACCTGAGCTCATCGGAGCAGGTATCAGTTCATTTAAGATCGAGGGCCGCATGAAGGACAGTGAATATGTCCATGCCGTTACGAGCGTATACAGAAAATATATGGATCTGTGTCTTTCGGGTGTCAAATATGAGGTTGATCCTGCCGACAGGGCAAGGCTAATATCAAGATATACAAGAGGCGGAAACTGCGAAGGCTATTATCATCAGCATAACAGCAAAGATATGATAACGGTCGATTCACCGTCGTACTCTTCGGCATTTGATCAAAAAGAGGAAATATCGGCTGAAGCTTATCCGATACCCGTAAATATCAGGTGCAGTATACGCGCCGGATCGGAACCGGTTATCGATGTGTATGATGACAGGCGGAGCATTACATGCAGCACCGGCATTACCCCGGAGCCTGCAAGAAACTGCATGCTCACAGAGGAAAGTGTGCGAAAACAGCTCATCCGATCCGGGGGTTCCGGCTTTTCTGTAACGGACTGTATCGTATCATGTGATCCCGGCCTGTTCCTTCCGAACGGAAAACTCAATGAGATCAGGCGGATAGGACTGGATGCATTTAGAAACAGTCTTGTATCGCCTTTTCACAGGTCGGCCGAATATCCGGATATCAAAAGGACTAAGCCGTTATGTACAAAAACCGATGAAACCTTGCATGTCAATGTTTCGGTCATCAATGAGGAACAGCTAAGAGCCGTACTGTCTTCGGATATTGACGGAGTGATCATCCCGATGGGGATGTTTCATAAAGATATATTTAAAGAATATGATCTGAAAGACAAGAAAGTTTACGCAGCCCTTCCGTATGTTATAAGGGATGACGGCAGATCCAACAGCAAGAGAACTGTTGAGGAATTTGTAAGTCAGTGCATGGACAGTCCCGTTTCGGGATTTTATATATCGAACCTTGAATCGCTTTCGATACTGAATAATATGCATTATAGCGGAGAGACCATTGCTGATATACATTTGTATGCATATAATCATGAAGCATATGAGTATTACATGACTCATGGCATAACGTTATCAACCGTACCCGTTGAACTTAATGAAAGAGAACTTGAAAAGCGCGGCGTAACGGGAGAGGAACTTATAGTTTACGGCAGGCTTCCGATGATGGTAAGCGCAAACTGCGTATATAACACAAAATTCGGATGTGACCGAAAAAAGGGCGGGCAACTTATCTATATAGAGGACAGAAAAAAAGAAAAACTGCCTGTTCTATGCAGATGTGATGAATGCACCAATATAATTTATAACTGTATAAAGCTCGATATCACTGACGAGAGCATGTTGTTCAGGAAGCTGAAGCCTTCATCGGTAAGGTTTTGCTTTACTGATGAAAAACCTGATGACGTAAGATCTGTCCTTAAGAAATACAATGAGCACAGACAGCATGACGGATCAACGGATGTCTGTCTTATTGATACATACACAAGGGGACATATAAAAAGAGGCGTGGAATAAAAGTGGGCAGGATAATCATAGAAATATCCAGATATCTGATGATAATCTGCATGTCAATATATACGATCCAGTGTTTTGCGGTTTTCCGATTCGGAAACGAATATGACCGCAAAGGTATTTATCTTCGCCAGAATTTCTTCATGGTCCTTGTGCATTTCCTGGGATTTGTATCCTTATATGCACAAAAATCGGATATCATATATCTTCGGGCCTATCTGATACAGCAGCTCGGTATACTTGCGATACTTGCAGCATACAGGCTCATATATCCCAGGGCGAACATACTGATAATCAATAACATGTGTATGCTTATAACGATAGGGCTTCTGATCCTGACAAGGATATCCTACAACAAGGCAATGCGGCAGTTTTATATAGTTATCGGATCGGTTGTTGTAACGCTTATAGTTCCATATATTATCAGCAGGATACGTTTTTTCGAAAAGTTTAAATGGGCATATGTTGCGGTGGGTGTCGGATCACTTGCAGCGGTCCTTGCTTTTTCCAGAGTGATAAACGGTTCAAAACTCAATATCCATATAGCGAGCTACACTTTCCAGCCGTCGGAATACGTAAAGATCATATTTGTATTTGCGATAGCCGCGGTACTGGCACACGGTCACAAGCTGAAGGATTATCTCATCAGTGCGGCTATAGCGATCGTGCACGTCCTTCTTCTTGTTGCATCAAAAGACCTCGGAAGCGCGATCATATTCTTTGTCGTTTATTTTGCCATGCTTTACGCTGCGAGCAGAAATGTCCTGTATTATCTTATCGGATTCTTAACGGGTGCGGCAGGTGCGATCGCCGGATATAAGCTGTTTCGCCACGTGCGGGTAAGAGTTACCGCTTTTCTTGATCCCATGGGAAATATCACCGATGCCGGCTATCAGATAGCGCAGAGCCTTTTTGCCATCGGTACCGGAGGATGGCTCGGGATGGGAATAGGGCAGGGAGCACCGGATACGATACCTGTGGTTGCGGCTGATTTTATCTTTGCCGCAATATGCGAGGAACTTGGTGTCGTTTTTGGAATGTGTCTTATCCTTTTGTGTCTGTCTTGTTTCATCATGTTCATGAATATTTCCATGAAGTTTGACGATCCATTCTTTAAACTTGTTGCGCTGGGCCTGTCCGTTGCTTATATTTTCCAGGTATTCCTTACGATAGGCGGAGTCATCAAGTTTATACCTCTTACGGGAGTTACGTTGCCGCTGGTCAGTTACGGCGGAACGAGTGTTGCGGTAACATGCTGTGTATTCGCCGTTATACAGGGACTGTATATAAGCAAGGGAAAAGATAACACAAGGACGCCGGTGGCTTCCGATTTTAAAACAGAACAACTAGGCATAGTGGAACTGGAGTAGGCTTATGAAGATCCTGCAAAAGATCATCTCAAAACCTCAGAAGGTGAAGCCCGGAAGGAGACATGTGGATTCTAACAGGGAGATAGGTGTCATAACATACCTTTTTCTCTTCCTGTTCCTGGCAATGCTCGTTTATTTGGGCTATTTTACCCGTGTAAAGGCACCGGATGTCATTAACAGCACATATAATAAACGACAGTCGCTTCTTGAATCGCGACTTATCAGGGGAGATATCCTTTCAAGAGAGGGAAACGTTCTTGCAACAACTCTGTCTGATAATGACGGCGGATACTACAGAAGCTATCCGTACAGGAATACGTTCGCCCATATAGTCGGCTATTCAACGCATGGTGTACTCGGGCTTGAGAGCATGGAAAACTATACATTGCTCACGTGTGACGGTAATATAGCAGACAGGATATCCAATGATCTGGCCGGAAGGAAAAATCACGGTGACAACGTTGTATCAACGCTTGATACCGCAATGCAGGAAGCAGCTTATGATGCCATGGATGAGAAAAAAGGCGCTGTCGTTGCAATGAACGTTCGTACCGGCGAGATACTCTGCGTAGTGTCCAAGCCTGATTTTGATCCTAATGAAGTGATCGGAAGATGGGATGTGCTTTCCGAGAGTGAGGACAGTGTACTGCTTAACAGGGCATTTCTCGGATCATATCCTCCCGGATCAACATTTAAGATAGTGACTGCTCTTGAATATCTGAAAGAGCATGGCGGAAATATATCCGATTACGGATTTGAGTGTAAGGGCAGTTTTGAATACAAAGGATCGATAATAAACTGTTATAACGAACAGAGTCACGGTTGGATGAATTTTGATGACAGCTTTGCCAATTCATGTAACTCATCTTTTGCCAATATATCCTCACAGCTTGATAAGAAGAGATTTGCCGATACTCTTGATGAGCTTTTGTTCGGCAGAGATCTGCCGCTGCCGTTTAAATACTCAAAAGCATACTCCGATCTGGGGGTGGATTCCTCGACCGATGAACTCCTTCAGACCGGTATAGGTCAGGGGAAAACACTTATCAGTCCCATACATATGCTTATGATAACATCCGCTATCGCAAATGACGGAATACTTATGAAACCATATGTTGTCTCAGAGATACAAAATACCGACGGCGGTGTTATCAGAAAGACAAGAATAAGGGAATACGGCCGTATTATTGATGAAACATATGCGGCCGGTCTTCGTAAGATGATGAGAGAAGTTGTGGTTAACGGAACAGGCAGAAGAGCATTTGATACGCAGGGATATGATATATCGGGTAAAACCGGTTCGGCCGAGTATTCATCGAACAAATCACTGTCGCATGCATGGTTTACCGGCTTTGCGGGAACAGATGAGCCGGAGATCGCAGTTACGGTCATAGTTGAAGGCGGCGGATCGGGAGGTGCCGTGGCGGTACCGATAGCCAAAAGAGTGTTTGACGCGTATTATAACAAATGATATCATTGTTATGATAAAAGGATATATGAAGAATGATAGAAGCTGTCAGTTGCGGAGGACTTGTTATCCATAGGGGTAAGATCCTCTTGCTGTACAAAAACTACAACAATAAATATGAAGGCTGGGTTTTACCGAAAGGAACCGTGGAGCAGGGCGAGAGCCATGAGGACACAGCGCTCAGAGAGGTAAAAGAAGAAGCCGGCGTTACGGGGCAGATAATCGAATACATTGACAGGACCCTGTATTCGTTTGTTGTTCCTGAAGATACGGTATCAAAGGAAGTTCACTGGTATCTGATGAAATCCGAGAGTTATGAATCGACGCCGCAATATGAGGAGTATTTCAGAGACAGCGGCTATTATAAATACCATGAAGCCTATCATCTTCTGAAGTTTGATAACGAACGTTATATCCTGGAAAAAGGATACGGCATATACAAAAGAATGCGGCGCGATCACAAATGGGATTAGCCGTCAGACAAGATTTTTTATCGACAGATTCTTCTGTGTTGCAAGATCTATATATTTACCGTCATTAGTCTTGACCATCGGACGTGAATACTTCTGTTTATTGATAAGCACTACCACGCATATAGTTCCGTCATTGAGCTGGACTTCTTTTCCGATATATTCTTCCACCATTCTTTCGAGAAATGTCATATAACATCCGGTATCGTATTTTCCGTAACCGTCTCTTTCGAATATCTCAATAACGGTGAAAGGGCATAAAGGTGCTCTGTATGATCTGTAGCTGGTCATTGCTTCATAACTGTCGAGTATGGCGATTATCTTGGCAAACTGATCTATCTGTTCATCCACAAGCCCCTGAGGATAGCCTGTGCCGTCTATGCGCTCGTGATGCATCAATGCAGCCAGCTTGATGCGTTCATCGATATCAAAAGACTGCAGCATCTCGAAGCCTCTGTTCGTATGAGATTTCATAGTGACAAATTCTTCATCCGTAAGGCTTCCCTGTTTCAGGAGTATCTCGCTGGGAATCTTAAACTTTCCTATATCATAGTAGAATCCGCATAATACAAGCGCTTTCTGATCCTCCTCATCGAGGCGGAACCACTTGGCGGTGTAGTTACATATCAGAGCAACATTTATGGAATGGGTGTACAGGAAGTCAACCTCGGCCGTTTCGAGTACCGAGAGCATATCAAGTATGGTGATCTTGCTGTGACGGAACGGAGTGGTGATCTCGTCGATTATCCTGAATAACCTGTCCGAATCGACCGGAACCCTTGATTTGAGGAACTGTTCCATCAGATCCTTGTATTCAAAGAAATTCTTGGAGTAGATCTCAAAGAACTGCTTGAAAGTCTTGCTGACTCTGATCTTCTCAAAATAAGTAGTCTCAAAATCCTCCGGCTCCTTGATATTGATGCAGGTTATCTTGGCAATATTCAGCTTTTGGATGAGAAATTTGTCGAGTGATGTGTTTTTCTTGATTATCACATTCCCCTTGTGATCAAGAACATCTTCGGCTACAACGGCACCCGGTGTGAGTGCAATGACGGCTTTAAGTTCCATAAGATTACGCTCCTCTCGCATTTAGTATAGAAATCGTATTCTTTATTGTCAATAATATGGATTAACTTTTTTTCTTTTTTTTGATATAATCAAATGAGTTTTTTTGTGCCGTAGGAGAGTACAGTGGTCCGTTTTGCAGACAATCCGTATGTTTCGGATAAGATCAGATCAAAGATGTCGGTCATCAAATGGAAAATGGCATGCGGCATCGGAATGACTGGTGTTCATTTTATAACGCTGTCGGATAACGGCAGGGATCTGTTTGATATTTATCCTGCGCCGGTATTTAAACAAAAGAGAATGAGAAAGAGTGACCGTGTCATCATCGGGGTAGCAGACAGTTATGATTCGGCAGTGCATATCGTTGAAGAGATGATAGGCAAATGCATGAACGATACCGGAAGCCTTTCTGATGTCCGCGGATATTTTGAAGGGTATATTAAGGATATGTGATGGCAATGCTTACTGTACTTAAGATAATAGGGATCGTACTTGCGTGCATCATCGGCCTTGTACTGCTTCTTATCTGTCTTGTCCTGTTTGTTCCCGTAAGATACAGGATAAATGCCGAAAAGGAAGATCCCGAAGCGGATCCGGTGGCTTTTGCCCGTGCCTCTTTTCTGTTGCACATACTCAGTGCAAAAGTGATATATGAAAAAAAACTAGAGATCATCGTTCGCATTTTCGGTTTCAGGCTGTTCCAAGACAGGAAGTCCGAAAAAAAACGCAGGAAGCGTAAGAAAGCATCCGAAGACAAAAAGGAAGAGTATTCTCTGGACTGGAACGAACCGGATGACGATCATCGACCCGATGAAGAAGAAACAGACGATAAGGCTGACGGTATAAAGACCGAAGAAGATAAGACCGAAGAAGATAAGACAGAAGAAGATAAGATCGAAAACGCAAAGAGCGAAGACAATAAAGGAAAAGACGATAAAAGCGAAGAAGGATCATATGAAAAGGTTGAGAAGATACTGAATGATCTTTCGGATAAATATCTTGAGTATTCGGACAAGATAGATCGGATCCGTAGAGAGATACGGTTCTGGGACAGGATGATAAATGACTGCCGAAACAAAAACGCGGCAGAGCTCATAAAAAAAGAAACCCTAAAGCTTCTTAAGAAGATAGCGCCCAGGCGGATAAAAGGTTTTATTCATTTCGGGTTTGACGATCCTGCAACAACAGGAACAGTACTTATGTATCTGTCACTCATATATCCGATACTTCCGAGAAAGCTTGTCATCGATCCCGGATTTGAGGATACCGATCTTTACGGCAATATAGATATAAAAGGATATATCAGGCTCATCGTACCGCTCGTGTGCGTTGCAAAAGTATATTTTAACAGGGATTTCAAACGGATGTGGCGTATTTATAAGAAACATTCGAACAGATAGTACCAGTCGATAAAATGGAGGAACATTATGGCAGAGAGCAGTTTCAATTCGGTAGTAAACTCACTTCTTGACGGGATGGACGGATTCTTATCCAGTAAAACGGTCGTAGGAGAACCCGTTGTTGTTAAGGATACGATTCTTATACCGTTTGTTGATGTTTCGTTTGGCGTCGGAGCAGGAACATTTCGAGGTGAGAAAAAGGATAACGGAGCAGGAGGACTGACCGGCAAGATGACGCCCACGGCTGTTCTTGTCATTCAGAACAACTCCACAAGAGTGGTAAGTATCAGAAATCAGGATGCGATAACCAAGATAGTTGATATGGTTCCCGAGATAATGAACAAGATCACTGCAAAAAAGGAGACCACGGTTTCCGATGAGGAAGTCTTAAAGGCAACGGAAGATTCTTTTGAAGAGTGATCGGACAAAATAAAAGAACCTCTTTTTCAAGAGGTTCTTTTATAATGGATCAAAGCTTAAGCACGTTCAACTTTATCGGACTTTAAGCACCTTGAACAAACATGAAGTGTCTTAGGTGTGCCGCCAACCATACATTTAACACGCTTAACATTAGCGTGAAAGATACGATTTGATCTTCTGTGTGAGTGGCTCACGTTATTTCCGAAATGAACGCCTTTGCCGCAAATATCACATTTAGCCATCCCGAAACCTCCTTAAAAACTATCTATGTAAAAATGTGGGATTTTTACGCAACACGGGTATTTTATCAAATGTTTTACGGCAATGCAAGCATAAGTTTAAAGAGCTTATCATTTTTATTGTTTTCTTTGGCTGCGATTACGTGTATAATATGCTTTGACTAAATCAAAAAGATAACCGTCATGCGAATTGATTCGTATTTATAATAAGGAGGTTTTGTATGAAAGAAGCTTTGGCAACAGGGTCGGGTAATCTTATCATCGATGTTGATGTTGTTGCGCAGTACGCGGGAAGCGTTGCTGTAGAGTGCTTTGGGATCGTAGGTATGGCTGCGGTCAGTATGTCTGACGGTATAGCCAAGATGCTGAAGAAGGAAAACCTGACAAGGGGTATCAATGTTGAGATGTCAGGCAGCAAGCTTATTCTCGATTTCCACGTTATAGTCAGCTATGGCGTGAACATCAGAGCAGTGGCTCAAAACCTTGTTAATAATGTTAAGTATAAAGTGGAAGAATTCACCGGATTTGAGATCGATAAGATCAATGTTTATGTAGAAGGCGTCCGGGTTATCGATTAAAGGAGGATAGACAGGTGCAGTCAAAAAAGATCGATGCCGCAGCGCTTGCAAAAATGTTTTTAGCCGGTGCAAGAAGGCTTGAATCCGAAAAAGAGATCATAAACGAACTGAATGTGTTCCCGGTTCCGGACGGAGATACCGGAACGAATATGTCACTTACGATCATGTCTGCGGTAAATGAAGTTGAAGCTATCACGGACATGAACATGACAACTCTTTCCAAGGCCATTTCATCAGGATCCTTAAGAGGAGCAAGAGGTAATTCGGGAGTTATACTATCCCAGTTGTTCAGGGGCTTTACCAAGGTGATCAAGGATAAAGACGAGCTTGATATGGACATCCTGACACAGGCTCTTCAGAAAGCGGTCGAGACAGCGTATAAGGCTGTTATGAAGCCTAAGGAAGGAACCATCCTTACGGTGGGCAGAGGAGTTGCCGAAAAAGCGCTTGAGATCAATAATAAAGTTGATGATCTTGATACATATTTTAAAGAGATCATCTTTTATGCCGAAGATGTTCTCGAGAAGACACCCGAAATGCTTCCCGTACTTAAGGAAGCGGGTGTTGTGGATTCCGGCGGACAGGGACTTATCGAGATACTAAAAGGCGGGTATGCGGCTTACTCGGGTGAAGATGTTGATGAGATCTTCACCAAGTCCAAGCCTACATTGGCAGCCGAGGCTCCGAAAGAAAAGATAGTCACATATGAGACGCGTCTTCTGTTATATAAACAGGGCTCGTTTGATGAAGAGGCAAATGATACGCTTGGTGAATATCTGAATGCATACGGCACCGGTGCCGCGCTCGAGGATAAAGGAAACTGTGTAAGTATCTGTGTATTTTCCGATGAACCCGGAAGGATCATATCAAAATGTCTGTCGTTCGGATCGATTGATGACGTTATGATCAAGCCGTGGGACAAGGATGAGATTAAGCCTGTTTTGGAACAGGATAAGGATGCTGCAAAGGATACTGCCAAAGAAGAGCCGAAGGAAGAAAAGAAACCGGCCCCGGAAGCAGACCGGGAACCCGTAAAGAAACCGGTTCCGGCAAAAGCAAAAGCAGCTCCCGATAAAGAAATGGGATTTGTTGCCGTTTCATGCGGTAAGGGACTTGATGAGATATTTACGAGTCTGGGCGTTGATTATCTTATAACGGGCGGACAGACGATGAACCCGTCTACCGATGATATGGTAAATGCGATAGACAATGTTAATGCCAAGACCGTATTCATACTCCCGAATAACAAGAATATAATACTTGCCGCCAACCAGGCGCAGTACCTTGTTGAGGATAAAGAGATAATAGTGATACCGACCAAGACGATACCTCAGGGCATCACCGCTCTTATCACATTCATGAGTGATGCTACTCCTGCAGATAACGAGAGCGCAATGGTATCGGCCATATCGGGTGTCAAGACCGGACAGGTAACATATGCCGTAAGAGACACATCGATCAACGGTCTTGAGATCAAAAAAGGCAATATAATGGGTATCGGTGATCATGAGATACTCGCTGTGGGTTCTGTAGTCGAGGAAACCGCGATGAGCATGATCGAGAAGATGGTAGACGATACATCCGAGATAATAAGCATTTACTTCGGTGACGAAGTTGATGAAGAGATCGCAGGTGATCTTGCGGCAAACGTTGAAGAAAAATTCCCCGATATCTCGGTTGAGCTTCATATGGGCGGACAGCCTATATATTACTACATCGTATCTGTGGAATAGAATGACAGATATCAAAGAATTAAAGGGTATAGGAGAAAAAACGGCATCTTACTACGGAAGACTCGGCATCAATACCGTAGAGGATGCTGTTTATTATTTTCCCAGAGACTATGTCAGGTATGAGCTGCCGTGTAAGGGTACGGAGCTGAAATGTGATGTTACTCTGGCTTTTTCGGCAGTGGTGGTAACGCGTCCGCTCGTAAGAAAAGTCAGGAGACTTACGATCACAACCGCCAAACTTGCGGCAGACGGTATCGCAGTTACGGCAACGTGGTTTAACATGCCGTATCTTTCCAAGTCGCTAAAAGCAGGAAGCACCATCGTATTGCGCGGCAGACTGACTGCGGAGGGAGATCATTATCACATCGAACAGCCTCAGATCTTTAAGGAAGAAGCTTATGAGGAACTGCTCGGACATATCAATCCGGTATATTCTCTTACAAAAGGACTTTCCAATCAGGCCGTTACCAAAACAGTAAAAAACGCTTTTGAATGTTTGGGGGATTCGGTAGAGCCGGAAGTCTATGATATGCACTTTCCGAAGGATGAAGAAACGCTTGAAAGAGCACGCGGTAAGCTCGTGTTTGAAGAGTTTCTTCTGTTCATGCTGCGCCTTAAGCTCCTGCGCGAGGATGAGAAATACGCGAGGAATGATTTTAACATCGTGGGATCCGCATTGTGCGAGCGCATCATCGAAAGGCTGCCGTACAGGCTTACGGATGCTCAAAAGCGTGTATGGTCTGAGATAAAAGATGACCTTTGCTCCGACAGATCCATGCACAGGCTCGTTCAGGGAGATGTCGGTTCGGGAAAGACTATCCTTGCTATGCTTGCTGCCGTCATGACAGCCGCAAATAAACATCAATGCGCGATAATGGCTCCCACGGAGATACTTGCCGACCAGCATTATGTTTCGTTAAAAAAGATCATAGAAGAGTCAGATCTTGATATAAACGTTGTTCTTCTGACCGGTTCCATGACGGAATCTTCCAAGAAAAACGTAAGAGCCCTTATAGAAGACGGATCAGCGGATATCATAATAGGAACTCACGCGCTTTTTTATGAAAGAGTGGTGTACAGCGATCTTGCACTTGTCATAACGGATGAACAGCACAGGTTCGGAGTGGGACAAAGAAGCCGGCTGTCGTCGAAAAATGAAAAAAACGATGCACATGTTCTTGTTATGAGCGCTACACCGATCCCGCGTACTCTTGCGCTTATCATGTACGGAGATCTTGATATATCAGTCATTGATGAAGTGCCCGCACACAAACTTCCGATAAAAAATGCTGTCGTAAATGAAAACTTTCGCCAGCGTGCTTATGATTTTATGGAAAAAGAGATAAGGGCGGGACATCAGGTATATGTGATCTGTCCTCTTATAGAAGAAAGCGAAGGCCTTGATGTCAGAAACGTAACGGATACCGCAAAGATACTTAGCGAGCGGTTTGCGGGAGGAATAAAGGTAGGAACTCTTCACGGACGCATGAAGGCATCGGACAAACAGAAAGTAATGGACGAGTTTGCAAAAGGCGCTATCGATATTCTTGTATCGACAACCGTAGTTGAGGTGGGTGTGAACGTACCGAACGCAACCGTCATGATGATCGAGGACGCTGACAGGTTCGGACTTGCGGCGCTTCATCAGCTGCGCGGAAGGATAGGAAGAGGAAGTGCGCAGTCTTACTGTATTTTTATGAGTCAAAGTTCAAATCCGAACACGATGAAACGGCTTGAAATCCTTAAAGGATCAAATGACGGATTTAAGATAGCGCAGGAAGATCTGAAACAGCGGGGTCCGGGAGAGATATTCGGTTTCAGGCAATCGGGTGATATAAGGTTCAGACTGGGAGACATTTATTCCGACAGTGCGATCCTGGCAAAAGCTGCGGATGAAGCGGAAAGGATACTTCGTGATGATCCGACACTCAGCCGACCGGAAAATCTGCGTTATAAAACAGCACTTGGATCGGCTGATCTGCTTGATGTGAGCGCATCTTTATAAACACAATTTTTAGTATGGCTCAAGGCAAGCAATACAATAAGTTGTGTTTTCTTCTTGAAAAATCGTATTTTTATGGTATAATTTTTGCGATAGAATGCCAAAGCGGCTGTGAGGGCAGTTGTTTTGGTCTGATGTTTTGCGTAAGGGGTATAATATGTCACCAAGATCAACTTATGATGCAGGGAGCATCACAGTCCTTGAAGGGTTGGATCCGGTCAGAGCTCGTCCGGGTATGTATATCGGGAGCACCACGACCAAGGGACTCAACCATCTGATCTACGAGATCGTAGACAATTCCGTTGATGAACACCTCGCAGGGTTCTGTAACAATATATGGGTAACTCTCGAAAGTGACGGTTCGGCGACCATTGAAGATAACGGGCGCGGGATCCCAGTTGGCATGCATGAAAAAGGTGTCAGTGCCGAACGAGTCGTATTCACGACACTTCATGCGGGCGGAAAATTTGATAATGAAGTATATAAGACAAGCGGAGGACTTCACGGAGTAGGTTCCTCTGTTGTTAACGCATTGTCTGAATATCTTGATATCGAGGTCAGACGGGACGGCAATGTATATCACGACAGATATTCAAGGGGAATACCCGTTATCAAGCTTGAAAAAGGACTTCTCCCCATCATCGGAAAAGCCAGGACCACAGGCACCAAGATCAACTTTCTGCCTGACGGGGAGATATTTGAGAAGACGAGGTTCAAAGAAGAGGATATCAAGTCAAGACTTCATGAGACGGCATATCTTAATCCGGAGCTTACGATACATTATCGCGATAACAGGGTAACACCGAGTGAAGTCGTAGAGTTTCATGAACCTGACGGCATAATCGGATTCATCAAAGATCTGGACAG
>CADCPL010000189.1 GCA_902803305.1 uncultured Lachnospiraceae bacterium | reverse complement strand
TTGCAAACAGTTTCTTAAGATCCTCTTCCCTGATACCGATCCCCGTATCTTCAACCATGATGCGAAGACGGATCATATCTTTGTCCTGCGTTGCGTCCTCTTCGGATCTTCTGACTATAAGCCGTACGCTGCCTTTGTTCGTATATTTGACAGCATTTGTCAGGATATTTGTAATGACCTGCCGCACACGGACTTCATCCCCGCACAGTCTGTCGGGAAGCGTATCATCCACATCCGTTTCAAATTCAAGCCCCTTTTCTCCGGCTCTGTAGAAAACCATGTTGCCGATGTCATTCAGCAGCACTCCCAAACTGTATGGAGCTTCCGTGATCTCCATTTTTCCTTCCTCGATCTTTGAAAAATCAAGGATATCATTGATTATGGACAGCAGATTGGAACCCGCTCTCTGGATATTTCCGGAGTATACGCTTATCTTGTCCAGCGATTCACCGACACCGCTTTCTTTTTGAAGAGATTCATCCGACGCGCGATGACTTTCGCGAAGGATCATTTCATTCATTCCGAGCACGGCATTTATCGGGGTTCTTATCTCATGCGACATCTCAGCAAGAAATTGTGACTTTGCCGAATTTGCCCTGTCAGCTTCTTCTTTGGCAATCCTTATCTGTTCGTACTGTCTCCTGATTATCGTTCCCGCCAGAACGCGCCACACTATAAGACCTGCGGCGATCACAAGCAATGCGATACCGAGTATCCTCACCGCAAGCCTTTCAAAGAACATTGGTTTTTTCACGATCCTGAAAGTTGCATCCTGAAATGCCTCTTTTGAGGTCTTGTCCAGTACCTGTATATGAAGGGTGTAATTGCCGTATTTCAGGTCAGTATACTCAAGGGCTGTAAGTTCTTTCTGTTCAACGGTTATACCTGTATCTTCCGCACCGTCCAGGAACACATTGATAAGCGGATTGGTCATCGAATAATCAAGGATCGCCGGCGTGATCGTTATACGGCCTTTTACAGCCGGGATCGTATATACTCCGTTTTCGTCAGGCTCTATTTCCTCATTGTTGCATTCTATCGATCTGATGCCTGTCCTGATCTCATTGGGCTTCTCTTCGTGAAACCGGTTGATGTTCACCGAACATACCCCCGATCTGTCGGCAATATAGAGCATCCCGCTTTCATCTATATCGGAGAAACAATTTGCTGTAGGCGCAGCCGGAAGCCCCATCGAGTAGTCATACAGGCGGATGTCCCGGATATCGTCATTTAGCATATCATCCGCATTCACGCAGAATACTCCCATTGACGACAGTATCCACATATTACCGCTGTCATCGGGAAACAGGTCAAAGTTGTTGTTATAAGGGAAGGAGCTGACATTGGTGATCTTCCGGTCCTTCATATACTGTATGGAGTTGGAGGTTACGATCCAGTATAAGCCTCTCGCATCATCCTTTCTGATCCGCAGGATGACATCGCTTGTAAGACCGTCTTTTCTTCCGATCTTTTCTTCGCCATCATCCTTTATGACATATATCCCGTCACCATCCGATCCGGCCAGTATCTCTCCGTCTTCGCCTTCGCATACGGTGAGGAGCATGGTATTGGTCATAATGTCGGAACTGCCTGCAGCCCTTACCACTTTGTCGTCTTTTATCACCGCCAGTCCGTCGTTTGTTCCGACAAGTATCGAACCGTCCTTTGCCATGGCAGTACATCTGATCCTGTTGTTCGGCAGTCCGTCTTCTTCTTTATAAGCGGTGATCTTTCCTGAAGCCGACAATTTTACAAGTCCCTTGTCGTTGGTGAACGTTGAGATCCACATATTATCCCTGTCATCACGCATCGTGCATCGGATCCTTGTGTCCGCAAGAAAGCGTGTTATCTCATTATCCACAGGTCTGTTCTGCTTATCTACGGCGTACAGTCCGGAGTCAGCACCAATATATATAAGATCGCCGTATACACATGTGGAATTGGTAGTCCCGATATCAAGGCCCGCCTGCTTTGTTATGTCCTGGAAATTGCAATTAACAAGTTTCATTATGCCCTGACGTGAAGAAGCAAACCAGAGATTCCCCTGATAATCCGAAGTCATCATCTCTATGGAATTGTGCATGGGTATGTTTTCAAGGACGTGAAACTTAAGATCTTTATCTATGAATCCTACTGTATTATCGGAATTGATCCATATTCTGTCACATGCCGAAGTGATCCAGTTGGTACTTGCAACAGGATCAACATTTATCTTTTGAAGATCATCCTCTTTATCCCCGAATGAGCCGTAGTATACGATACTGTTCTCACTTCCGAAATAAAAGCTGCCAGTATTATCCGGATCGGGAAATACCGCCGTGATCATTTCCGTTCCCAGATCCTCACTCGTATATACCTCGGATAATACGGCATTTCTTACGGAAAAAATGATGCCGTCCTTTGTATTACCATATACTGCTCCGTC
>CADCPL010000188.1 GCA_902803305.1 uncultured Lachnospiraceae bacterium | reverse complement strand
TTTCATAACAGCAAACACGCTGCCGACAGATTCGGACTGGCTGATGCAGGAAACATTTACGGCAGACTTACCAACTCGACGCAGGATGTTCTCGAGAAGAGACTTGCGGCACTTGAAGGCGGAAGCGCAGCACTTGCACTTGCATCCGGAGCTGCAGCCATCACATATACGATAGAAGCACTTGCTGCAAACGGCGGACATATAGTTGCGCAGAAGACAATATACGGCGGAAGCTATAATCTTCTGGCACATACGCTTCCCCAGTACGGGATCGAGACAACATTTGTCGATGCGCACAATCTTTCCGAGGTTGAGGCTGCGATAAAGGACAATACAAGAGCCGTATACCTCGAGACTCTCGGAAATCCCAACAGTGATATCCCCGATATCGATGCGATCGCAGAGATAGCTCACAAGCACGGACTTCCCGTTGTTGTTGACAATACGTTCGGAACACCGTTCCTTATCAGGCCCATCGAGCACGGCGCCGATATAGTCGTACACTCCGCTACAAAATTCATAGGGGGACACGGCACCACACTTGGCGGTATAATAGTGGAGTCCGGAAAGTTTAACTGGAAGGCGAGCGGCAAGTATCCTAACATCGCGGCACCGAATCCGAGCTACCACGGAGTATCCTTCTATGATGTTGTGGGACCGGCTGCATTCGTGACATATATCAGGGCGATACTTCTGAGAGATACAGGAGCGACGATCTCACCGTTTAATGCATTCCTTCTTCTTCAGGGTGTTGAGACGCTGTCGCTTCGTCTCGAGAGACATGTGGAGAATACGAAGAAGGTTGTTGAGTTCCTTTCGAAGCATCCGAAGGTGGAGAAAGTCAATCATCCCTCGCTTGCAGATCATCCCGATCATGCGCTGTATCAGAGATACTTCCCGAACGGCGGCGGTTCCATCTTTACATTTGATGTAAAGGGCGGACGCGATGAAGCGTGGAAGTTCATTGACAATCTCAAGATCTTTTCACTGCTCGCAAACGTTGCGGATGTTAAGAGTCTTGTGATCCATCCCGCATCAACAACACATTCTCAGCTTTCGGCGGAAGAACTTGCCGACCAGGGCATAAATGAAAACACGATCAGGCTTTCGATAGGAACGGAACATATAGATGATATCATCGCTGATCTTGAGAACGGTTTTGCAGCGATCTGATATTGACCTGATACATTTTAAGGAAAAGAGGAAAAGGATATGGCTAACATTTACAAAGGAACTCTGGGACTTGTAGGAAACACACCTCTTGTGGAGGTTGTCAACATCGAAAAGGAACTCGGTCTTAAGGCAACAGTGCTTGTAAAGCTTGAGTATTTCAACCCGGCGGGAAGCGTCAAGGATCGTATCGCAAAAGCGATGATCGAAGATGCCGAGGAGAAAGGACAGCTTAAGGAAGGATCGGTCATAATCGAGCCCACATCCGGAAATACAGGTATCGGTCTTGCTGCGATCGCAGCTTCAAAGGGATACCGCATCATACTGACGATGCCCGAGACGATGAGCGTTGAAAGAAGGAGCATACTTAAGGCATACGGTGCAGAGATCGTGCTGACCGAAGGATCTAAAGGAATGAAGGGTGCCATAGAAAAGGCACAGGAACTTGCGAAGGAGATACCCGGCGGATTCATTCCCGGACAGTTCGTTAATCCCGCCAATCCGGCAATACATAAGGCAACGACCGGTCCCGAGATTTGGAAGGATACGGACGGAAAGGTTGACATCTTCATCGCCGGAGTAGGTACGGGCGGAACCGTAACGGGTACGGGAGAGTATCTCAAAGAACAGAATCCGAACGTTAAGATCATCGCACTTGAGCCGAAGGATTCACCGGTACTTTCCGAAGGAAAAGCCGGGGCTCATAAGATCCAGGGTATCGGTGCGGGCTTCGTTCCCGATGTGCTTAATACGAAAATATATGATGAGGTCTATAAGGCTTCAAATGAAGACGCTTTTGCGGCAGCAAAACTGCTCGCCAAAAAGGAAGGTATTTCCGTTGGAATATCATCGGGCGCATCTCTTCATGCAGCTATAGATCTTGCAAAGAAGCCCGAGAATGAGGGAAAAGTCATAGTGGCACTTCTTCCCGACAGCGGAGACAGATATTATTCAACGGCTCTGTTTACGGAGTAAAGATCACTTGATCTGCTCAAGCACGTGCTCGATGAATTTTTCGGCAACGGGAGAGAGCGGATGTGCATCCGAATATATCAGGATGTAAGTAGTCATGAATCCCGGATCCGTTATCTTTCGGATCATCACGCTGTCGTCGTGGATCAGATCTCCGGCGGCAGCAGGATATATGGCTACCCCAACATTTTGTACGCAAAGTTCATAAACGGTCGTGGCATTTGATATCCTTGCCCGTATCTTCGGAGTTATACCGAGAGGCGAAAACCAGTCGCTGATCTCCTGAAGCCTTGATCCCCTTGAAGGGATGATAAGGTCATGGTCTGCCAGGAGCTTCAGTGGGATGGTTTTCTTTTTTGCTTTAGCAAGAGGATGATCGCATGAGAACATCGCAACCCAAGGCTCTTTGTATATCGGGATGCTGTGAAGATCTTTCGGATCGTACGGCTCCATTATGACTGCTACATCTGCAAGACCGTTCTTTACTCTGGCGGTAACTTCGTCCGAGTTTCCGTTCCATATATTGAACTGCACGTTGGGATGAAGCTTGGAAAACGACGCGATATAACCCGACGTCAGTCTCGGAGCTTTACCTTCGACCTCTGCTATATATACGGTGCCCTGAAGTCCCGTGTTCATCTCTTTGATATCCTCGACCGAGCGGTCCGCAAGAGACACGATACGGTTGGCGTAAGACCTGAACCTGACACCTTCATCCGTAAGAGCCAGCGTGTGGTGCTGACGCACAAAAAGCGGAGCCCCGAGTTCTTCCTCGAGATCCTTTATCTGACGTGACAGGGGCGGCTGGGCTATCATGAGCCGCTCGGCTGCTTTTGTGAAATTCATCTCTTCGCATACCGTGAGAAAATACCGTAAATGCCGCAGCTCCATAGTCTTACCTCCGCATTCGAACAAAAATGATCCATACCCAAAAGGTATCGTTGCAATAATATTATATGTATTTTAAAAACCATTGACAAGAGATGAAAATGAGTTTATAGTATCTATCCATAAAGAGCAAAGGCGCTTTGGACATATGTCCGAGGCGCCTCTTTTTATGCAGTTAGGAGGGGCCCGCAAAGTGGGAAGAACCTGACTGCACGACGAGCACCATCGACGAAGTCGATCTCAAATGTGCGAGTCTCAATCAGAATTATCATAGGAGGAAGAAGCAATGGAAAAAAACATCCCTGAACTTTTCGGAAGCCTTGTGTTTGGCGACAGGATCATGAGAGAAAAGCTTCCGAAGGACATCTACAAAGCACTTAGGAAGACTATCGACAATAATACGCATCTGGAGCTTGACGTTGCCAACGCGGTTGCCGTTGCCATGAAGGAGTGGGCAGTAGATAACGGAGCGACACACTTTACGCACTGGTTCCAGCCTATGACAGGGTATACGGCCGAAAAGCATGACAGCTTCATCTGCCCGGTAGATAAGGGCGAAGTCATAATGGAGTTCTCGGGCAAGGAACTCGTAAAGGGTGAACCTGATGCTTCAAGTTTTCCTTCAGGCGGAATAAGAGCAACATTCGAAGCAAGAGGATATACGGCATGGGATCCTACAAGCCCTGCATTTATCAAGGACGGAACACTGTACATTCCCACAGCTTTCTGTTCATACAGCGGAGAAGCTCTCGACAAGAAGACACCGCTCCTTCGTTCGATGGATGCGATCAGCAAGGAAGCCGTTAAGGTCTTAAAGCTCCTCGGCAAGGACGATGTAACAAACGTTCTGACAACAGTCGGACCCGAGCAGGAATACTTCCTTATCGACATAGAAGATTACAAGAAGAGAAAAGATCTTATCTTTACCGGAAGGACACTTCTCGGTGCACCTGCTCCCAAGGGACAGGAGATGGATGATCATTATTTCGGAAACCTGCGTACAAGAGTTGCGGCATTCATGCACGATCTTGACGAGGAACTCTGGAAGCTCGGCATACCCGCAAAGACAAAGCATAACGAAGTGGCACCTTGCCAGCATGAGCTTGCTCCGGTATTCGATACAACGAACGTAGCGGTCGATCACAACCAGCTTACGATGGAGATAATGAAGAGAGTTGCCAAGAAGCACGGATATGCATGCCTGCTCCATGAAAAGCCTTTTGCAGGCATCAACGGTTCCGGTAAGCATAACAACTGGTCACTTACGACCAACACCGGAGAGAACCTTCTCAATCCCGGCAAGACTCCCGGAGAGAACACGCAGTTCCTGCTGTTCCTGTCGGCAGTCATCCAGGCGGTTGATGATTATGCGGATCTCTTAAGACTGTCGGTCGCAAGCGCAGGAAACGATCACAGACTCGGAGCCAACGAGGCTCCTCCGGCGATCATCTCGATGTTCCTCGGTGATGAACTCGGTGCAGTGATCGATGCGATAGAAAAAGACGAGTACTTCAGCAACAGCGAGAAGGTTACGATCGAGACAGGCGCAAAGGTCATCCCTCATTTTGCAAAGGATACGACAGACAGAAACCGTACATCACCTTTTGCATTTACGGGTAACAAGTTCGAGTTCAGATCACTCGGATCATCGCTTTCGATAGCAGGACCGAACATAATGCTCAATACGGCAGTAGCGGAGTCACTGAGCCTGTTCTATGAGAAGTTAAAAGACGTTCCGGCTGACAAGATGGATGAAGCGATTCATGCACTTGTCAAAGAGACGATAGTAAAGCATAAGAGAGTCATCTTTAACGGAAACGGATACACGGATGAATGGGTCAAAGAAGCGGAGAAGAGAGGACTTTTCAATCTCAAGTCAACACCCGATGCAATGCCTGCTCTTATAGCAGAGAAGAACAAGAAGATGTTCATGAAGCATCATATCTACTCAGAGACAGAGCTTGAATCGAGGTATGAGATCAGGATCGAAAATTACACGAAGACGATCCACATCGAAGCACTCACGCTCAAGGATATGATCCAGAAGCAGTTCGCTCCGGCACTAATGGATTACATCGATGATCTTACGGCATCGGTAATGTCCAAGAAGGAACTCGGTATCGAGAAAGCCGTTTCTTCACAGAAGGAACTTATAGAAAAGCTGGCAGGTCTGTATGAGGAAGTCATCAAAGCCACGGATAAGCTTGCAGCCGATACGGACAAGGCAGAAGCCATGGATCCGACACTTGATCAGGCAAAGTTCTATCATGACGTTATCGTTGATGATATGACAAAGATAAGAGAGTATGCGGATGCGGCAGAACCGCTCATCCCCGAAGGATACCTTCCCTATCCTACGTATGAGCAGATACTGTTTTACGTATAAATAATAATCATTTTGTGAGCAAGGGCGCTCTTCCATAGGAAGAGTGCCCTTATTTTTAATAACAGGAGGAAAGAGTAACATGTGCTCAATAATGGGATATCTGGGCAACACACTGTCGGAGGAGGACCTGAAGCCTTTCTTTGACAGAACGGTCTCGAGAGGACCGGACATGCAGAGGTTTGTAAGCACAAAAGGAGCAGTTCTCGGATTTGAAAGACTTTCCATCATGGGACTTTCCGAAGAGGGTATGCAGCCTTTTGAGCATAAAGGAAACTACATCGTCTGCAACGGAGAGATCTACGGCTTCAGAAAGATCAAAGAGGAACTTATATCAAAGGGTTATTCATTCGTAAGCGACAGTGACTGCGAGATACTGCTGCCGATGTACGAGCTGTACGGAACGGACATGTTTGCGAAGCTTGATGCCGAGTTTGCATGTGTGATCTATGACGAAAAAAGCGGGCAGCTCGTTGCGGCAAGAGACCCCATAGGTATCAGGCCGCTTTTCTACGGTTATACGGATAAGGCCGAGATCGTATTTGCAAGCGAAGCCAAGAACCTTGTCGGACTTACGGGCAGGATCGAACCGTTCCCTCCCGGATATTTTTATGCCGACGGAAAGTTCACGCAGTACTACGATCCGACAAAAGTCGAATCATATGTAAAGGATGATATCGAGACAGTATGCAAAAATATCCACGATAAACTCGTCGAGGGCATCAAAAAGAGACTTGATGCGGATGCACCGGTAGGATTCCTGCTCTCAGGCGGACTTGATTCATCGCTCGTATGCGCCGTATCCGCACGCATACTGAAGAAGCCCATCAAGACATTTGCTATCGGTATGAGCACCGATGCCATAGACCTTAAGTATGCAAAGGAAGTGGCTGATTTTATCGGATCGGATCATACCGAAGTCATAATAACAAAGGAAGATGTAATAAAGGCACTTCCCGATGTGATACATCTTCTCGGAACATTCGACATCACCACGATCCGTGCATCGATCGGAATGTATCTGTGCTGTAAGGCGATACATGAACAGACCGATGTGAGAGTCATACTTACCGGAGAGATCTCGGACGAGCTGTTCGGATACAAGTACACCGATTTCGCACCGTATGCGCAGGCGTTCCAGGACGAAGCAATCAAGCGCATAAGCGAGCTTTATATGTATGACGTTCTTCGTGCGGACAGGTGTATATCGGTAAACAGCCTTGAGGCGAGAGTACCGTTCGGCGATCTTGATTTTGTCCGTTATGTGATGAGCATAGATCCCGAGATGAAGCTCAATAAATACAACAAAGGTAAATATCTTCTCCGTCATGCTTTTGAAGGCGACTATCTTCCGGAGGATATACTGATGCGTGAAAAAGCAGCATTTTCCGATGCTGTCGGACACTCGATGGTAGATCATCTGAAGGAGTACGCCGAGAAGAAATATACCGACGGAGAGTTTAAGGAAAAGATCAAAAAGTATACACATGCACAGCCTTTCACGAAGGAATCGCTTCTCTACAGGGAGATATTTGAGGAGTATTATCCCGGACAATCCGAGATGATAGTAGATTTCTGGATGCCGAACAAAGAGTGGGAAGGATGTAACGTGGACGATCCGTCCGCAAGAGTCCTGTCCAACTACGGCGCCAGCGGAGAGTGAGCTAAGGTTCCAGTTAAGGAGGTGCACATGGTCAAATATGTATTTGTTACCGGCGGTGTCGTATCGGGACTCGGTAAAGGTATTACCGCGGCTTCTCTCGGAAGACTTCTAAAAGCCAGAGGTTATCACGTTACGATGCAGAAGTTCGATCCGTACATCAACGTGGATCCGGGCACGATGAACCCGATCCAGCACGGTGAAGTGTTTGTAACGGATGACGGTACCGAGACCGATCTTGATCTCGGGCATTACGAGAGGTTCATCAACGAGTCGCTGGACTATAATTCAAACGTCACTACAGGAAAGATATATCAGACGGTCCTCAACAAGGAGCGTCACGGAGATTACGGCGGGGGGACCGTACAGGTGATCCCTCATATAACAAATGAGATCAAAGGAAGATTTCACAAAGAAGAACCTTCGCGAGACGTCACCATCTCGATAATCGAGATCGGCGGAACCGTGGGTGATATTGAAAGCCAGCCTTTTCTGGAGGCAATAAGGCAATTTCAGGTTGATATCGGAAGAAACAATTCCGTTATCATACATGTTACTCTTATCCCATTTTTGAAGGCTTCGGGCGAGCTCAAGACCAAGCCTACCCAGATGAGCGTCAAGACACTGCAGAGCATGGGATTGTGGCCGGATGTCATCGTGTGCAGATCGGATTATCCGATCGATGAGAGCATGCGCGAGAAGATCGCTCTTTTCTGTAACGTCAGAAAAGAAAACGTTCTTCAGAATCTGGATGCCAGATCGCTCTACGAGGTCCCCCTGATGCTGGAGGAAGAGCATCTTGCTCAGAGGGTATGCGAGTGTCTGGGGCTTAACTGCCCGGAGCCGGATCTTGAGGCGTGGAAGAAGCTTACGGAGGATTTTGAACATCCCGAGCACAGCGTTACCATTGCCATCGTCGGGAAATATGTTGCACTTCATGATGCATATCTGAGCGTTGTTGAGGCGCTTACTCACGGAGGCATAGCAAACCTCACCGAGGTATCGATCCGCTGGGTTGATGCCGAAGACGTGACGATGGAAAATGCGGATGAGATCCTTGAAGGCATTGACGGAATGATCGTTCCGGGTGGATTCGGAAGCAGGGGAACCGAAGGAAAGATCGCCGCAGCGCACTATGCAAGGACCAAAGGCGTACCGTATCTGGGCATATGCCTCGGAATGCAGCTTGCCATCGTAGAGTTCGCAAGATATGCATGCGGGCTTTTAGATGCGGCATCATCGGAGCTTTCACCCGATACGGAAAATCCCGTTATACATATACTGCCCGAAAAGGAGAACCTCGAAGACATAGGAGGCACACTCCGGCTCGGATCTTATCCGTGCGTTCTTGAAGAAGGAACGCGCGCTTTCGAGCTGTACGGAAAAAAGGAGATAACCGAAAGACACAGACACAGATATGAGGTGAACAACGACTATCGGCAGATACTGACAGATAACGGCATGGTGCTGTCCGGAATGTCACCTGACAAACGGATAGTCGAGATGATCGAGCTTAAAGATCATCCGTTCTTTGTTGCCACACAGGCACATCCGGAATTCAAGTCCAGACCGGATATGCCGCATCCGCTGTTTGCGGGACTGATCAGGGCAGCTCTTCAAGGAAGGAGTGACAGATGATGAAGACTCTTTATGAACCGCAGTTCGAACATGATAATTGCGGAGTAGGTTCGATAATAAACATAAACGGCAAGGCGAGTCATGAGATAGTAAGTGATGCGCTTTCCATAGTGGAAAACCTCGAGCACCGTGCGGGAAAAGATGCCGAGGGTGAGACCGGTGACGGTGTCGGTATCATGACCCAGATCCCTCATAAGTTCATGGTAAAAGTGTGCAAGGATCTCGGGATCAAACTGAAGGATGCAAGATCTTACGGAGTGGGAATGTTCTTTTTCCCGCAGGAAGAACTTGCGAGAATGCAGGCGATGAAGATGTTCGAGATCATCTCCGCCAAAGAGGGAGTGCAGTTCCTCGGATGGAGGCAGGTTCCCGTGACTTCCGATGTGCTCGGGCAGCGGGCAGCCGATGCGTGTCCCGCCATATATCAGTGCTTCCTGGCGCGTCCGAAAAATGTCGGGACCGATCTTGATTTTGACAGAAAACTCTACGTCATCAGGCGTGTATTTGAACATTCAAATGAAGATACTTATGTGGTATCGCTTTCGTGCAGGACCATAGTCTACAAGGGAATGTTCCTTGTAGGACAGCTTCGTACTTTCTTTGAAGATCTTCGCGATCCGGATTACGAGTCGGCCCTTGCGATGGTCCATTCAAGATTTTCCACGAACACTCAGCCGAGCTGGCTGCGTGCTCATCCCAACAGGTTCATAGTACATAACGGTGAGATCAATACGATCCGCGGTAACGTCGACAAGATGGTGGCAAGGGAGGAGACGATACAGACAAGCTGCTTTACCGATGAGGAGCTTGGAAAAGTTCTTCCGGTAATAAGCGAAGGCGGATCGGATTCCGCTATGCTCGATAATGCTCTCGAGTTCATGATAATGGGCGGTATGGAGCCTGCGCTTGCGGCGATGATACTCGTTCCGGAGCCTTGGGAAAACAACGATACCCTTACGACAGAGGAGAGGGATTTTTATCAGTACTATGCGACGATGATGGAGCCGTGGGACGGTCCCGCATCCATCATGCTCTCGGACGGTGACGTGATGGCTGCGATACTCGACCGGAACGGTCTTCGTCCTTCACGTTATTATGTCATGAACGACGGAAGACTCATTCTTTCTTCCGAGGTCGGAGTGCTGTCTCTTGATGAATCGAAGATAACCGAAAAGGGATGTCTGTATCCCGGTAAGATACTCCTTGCAGACACAAGGACAGGTAAGATCTACAGCGACCGCGAGATCAAGGACAGATACGCGATGCGCCAGCCGTACGGTGAATGGCTCGATTCCAATCTTGTGAGGCTGTCCGAGCTGAAGATCCCGAACGAGGCAGTACCCGCTATCGAAAAAGAAAACCTTGAAAAACTTCAGAAGGCTTTCGGATATACATATGAGGAATGCAGGGAGCGTATCCCGGCGATGGCTCTTAACGCAAACGAGCAGATCGGATCGATGGGAGTGGATACTCCGCTCGCCGTTCTCTCGGGACAGTACAGACCGCTGTTTGATTATTTCAAGCAGCTGTTCGCACAGGTTACGAATCCGCCCATCGATGCGGTAAGAGAAAAGATCGTTACAGCCACATGCGTTTATGCGGGAAAGAACGGAGACCTTCTGTCGGACAAACCGTCAAACTGCAATGTCCTTCGTATCAACAATCCCATA